>NZ_JAVGCX010000025.1:0-57187 GCF_052928325.1 Lysinibacillus sp. BSL11
AAGATGAGATTTCCCATTACGCAAGTAAGTAAGATCCCTCAAAGACGATGAGGTAGATAGGTTCGAGGTGGAAGTGTGGTGACACATGGAGCTGACGAATACTAATCGATCGAGGACTTAACCAAAACGTTTGAAACATTCAATGTATCGTTTATCCAGTTTTGAAAGAACAAATCTTTCAATTAAATACAAAGTCTAGTGATGATGGCAAAGAGGTCACACCCGTTCCCATACCGAACACGGAAGTTAAGCTCTTTAGCGCCGATGGTAGTTGGGGGCTTCCCCCTGTGAGAGTAGGACGTCGCTAGGCAAATGAAAGATCAGAGAATAAATTCTCTGGTCTTTTTTATTGTACACAAATTAAGAAGATAGTTTAAATTAGGCTGTCCCCCGAAAAAGACAGCCCTATATACTTAAAATTCAAGAGCACTCCGAAGATCAGTTAGATAAGATTGACTCACTGGCAACTCACTTCCATCAATTAAAGTGACAATAAAATTTGATGTTAAATCACGTGCCATTTTTTTTATGAAGTGTATATTTACAATGTAAGATCTATGGATACGAATAAAATATGATGGTAATCGTAATTGAAGTTCTTTGAGTGTAATGCTCGTTTTATACTGATCACCCTCTACATAAAACCATGTTTTTTTCTGTAGGCTTTCAATATGAGATATTTTATTAATTGCTACAGGATTCCATTCCTCCTCTTGCTTTCCAGTTAAAAATTGAAATGGTTCTGCTCTTTTTGCTGTAAATGATGACGGTAGGACAATGACGAGAGCAGCAGGCTTATTTTGAATGTATATAGGATAACCAATGCCGTAATATGGCGTATCGAATAGGGAATTATCTAATATAGCATCTGTTCTTTTTTGAGTCTGTAATACTTGGTCCGCAATACTCCCAGGTAAGACTTGTTGACCTATCTCTAAATGAATACTTTGGTGACCAGAGTGAAAATAAACATAAGAATTTTCAACAGCAATCGCAATGGATGAATCAGCAGGTATCCAGTCTTTCAACATAAAAATATATTGTTGTGAAATATCTTTTACGAAAGAATTTAACTCATTGTTCATTGTGAATATCCCCCTTGTTTGTAAACAGTCTTCCAAATTTCATCGTCAAAAAAGGTAGTTTTATCCTTAAAATTTGATCTTTTATCGAAAAATAATGAAAATTCAAATAGTCTGTTATATATTAATTTACAACAAATAAACCTGTTATGGAACAGATAATTAAAAGTTTTTTAACAGAGTATATTGTACACAAAGGGGAAGGTGGAATTTCAATATGTCAACTCGTCAAGAAAGAATCGAAACTTTAGAAAAACAATGGGCTGAAAACCCACGTTGGGCTGGTATTGAACGCACATATTCAGCTGAAGAAGTTGTTAAATTACAGGGAACAGTAGTAATTGAACAAACACTAGCGCAAAAAGGTGCTACTCGACTTTGGAATTCATTACATGAGGAACCGTTCATCAATGCATTGGGGGCATTAACGGGGAATCAGGCAGTACAACAAGTAAAAGCTGGCTTAAAGGCTATCTATCTATCAGGCTGGCAAGTAGCTGCTGATGCAAACCTGTCTGGTCAAATGTATCCTGACCAATCATTATATCCAGCTAACTCTGTACCAGCAGTAGTAAAACGAATTAATCAAGCGCTTCAACGTGCAGATCAAATTGATCATGCTGAAGGACGTGTTGATCAATTTGATTGGTTCGCGCCAATCGTAGCAGACGCAGAAGCAGGTTTTGGTGGGCCTCTAAACGTATTCGAGCTTGTAAAAGGTATGATTGAAGCAGGAGCAGCTGGTGTTCACTTAGAAGATCAATTAGCTTCTGAAAAGAAATGTGGACACCTTGGAGGTAAAGTATTACTTCCAACACAAAATGCTGTTCGTAACTTAGTAGCTGCACGTTTAGCAACAGATGTTATGGGTGTAGATACAATTTTAATTGCACGTACAGATGCTGATGCTGCTGATATGGTTACATCAGATATTGATCCACGTGATGCAGAGTTCATCACTGGTGAACGCACACCTGAAGGCTTCTTCCGTACAAAAGCTGGAATCAAACAGGCAATTGCTCGTGGTTTAGCTTACGCTCCATATGCAGATTTAATTTGGTGTGAAACTTCTAAACCATCACTTGAAGAAGCTAGAGAATTTGCTGAAGCTATTCATGCTGAGTTCCCAGGTAAAATGCTTGCGTACAACTGCTCACCTTCATTCAACTGGAAGGCAAATCTTTCAGAAGAAGAAATTGCAGAGTATCAACGTGAACTTGGTAAGTTAGGTTATAAATTCCAATTCGTTACTTTAGCAGGTTTCCATGCACTAAACCACTCTATGTTCGAGCTTGCTCATGACTATAAAGATAATGGTATGGCTGCATATTCTAAGCTACAACAAGCAGAATTTGCTTCTGAGTCTAAAGGCTATACAGCTACACGTCACCAACGCGAAGTAGGTACTGGATACTTTGATGAAATCTCTCAGGTTATCTCTGGTGGTACTTCTTCTACAACAGCAATGGCTGGTTCTACTGAAACAGAACAGTTTGTATAAGTCGTAGTTTAAATACGTGTTTTCCTAAATTCATAATCATAGAATAGTCTCCTCCGCTCCTCCTAAAGCGGAGGATGACGAAACTAAAATGACAAAGGTGGGTAAACAGCTAATGGAACAAGCAACGACAGGTAAGCTTAAAATTGTTGGAGAACAAAATGAGCAAACTAATGAAATTTTGACACCTGAAGCTCTTGAATTTGTTCTTGCTCTGCACGAAAAATTTGATGCTCGCCGCAAGGAGCTGTTGGAGGCTCGACAAGAACGCCAAAAACGACTTGATGCGGGAGAGAAGCTGGATTTCCTACCAGAGACAAAGCATATTCGTGAAGGTGATTGGGTAATCGCACCACTTCCAAACGACTTGCAAGATCGCCGTGTTGAAATTACAGGGCCTGTTGATCGGAAAATGGTTATTAATGCGTTAAATTCTGGAGCAAAAATGTTCATGGCATGCTTTGAAGATGCATCTTCTCCGACATGGGAAAATATGATTGGCGGTCAAATTAATATGCGTGATGCTATTAATAAGACCATTGAGTTTACACAAGTATCCAATGGTAAAACATATAAATTAAATGATGAGACAGCAGTGCTATTAGTTCGTCCACGAGGTCTACACTTGCTTGAGAAGCATGTCCTGGTGGATGGAGAGCCGATTTCAGGCAGTTTCTTTGACTTCGGTTTATATCTATTCCACAATGCCAAAAACGCACTTGCACAAGGTACAGGGCCATATTTCTATCTACCAAAGCTTGAAAGTCATTTAGAGGCTCGACTATGGAATGATGTCTTTGTGTTTGCTCAAGATTATATTGGTATTCCACAGGGGACAATAAAAGCTACTGTATTAATCGAAACGATTTTAGCTGCATTTGAGATGGATGAAATTTTATATGAGCTACGTGAACATTCAGCTGGTTTGAATTGTGGTCGTTGGGATTATATTTTCAGCTACATTAAACGTCTACGCAATCAAGCTGATGTTATTTTGCCAGACCGTGGGCAAGTAACGATGACAGTACCTTTTATGAAAGCCTATACATCTTTATGTATTCAAACATGTCACAAGCGAAATGCACCAGCAATGGGCGGAATGGCAGCTCAAATTCCAGTTAAAAATGATGATGAGGCGAATGCAGTGGCATTTGCAAAGGTGGCAGAAGATAAACGTCGTGAGGCAACAGAGGGGCATGACGGTACATGGGTAGCACATCCTGGTATGGTTGCAACAGCGATGGAGCAATTTGATGCTATTATGACAACGCCTAATCAAATTCATAAAAAGCGTGAGGATGTACAAGTATCAGCCGAAGATTTAGTAGCTGTACCAGAAGGAACAATTACAATTGAAGGTCTACGTATTAACTGTAGTGTGGGTGTACAATATATTGCTTCATGGCTTCGAGGTAACGGAGCTGCACCAATTAATAACTTGATGGAGGATGCTGCAACAGCAGAAATCTCTCGTACACAAGTATGGCAATGGATCCGTCATCCCAAAGGAATCTTAGATGATGGACGCGGTATTACACTAGCATTTGTTTTAGAAATATTGGAAGAAGAACTTGTGAAAATTAAAGAGGCTGTTGGGGAACAAGCTTATAACAGTGGTCGCTATGAAGAAGCTGCTGAACTGTTTAAATCCTTAATTGAACAAGATGAATTTGCGGAATTCTTGACACTTCCAGGGTATGAAAAATTAGCGTAAAATACAAGTCTACTATCCAACATATCAAACTTTCCTAATAACTATCTAAGGATTGCACTCGGGTACAATCCAGCCTATTCCACTAACATAACGTGACGGGGTCTGTTCCCCCGTTTAAAGAGATGAGCACGATTGAATTAAAAGGGGTCTATAAATAAAAGTTAAGAGATTTTAAGGGGTAAAGATGTCTTACTAGCTTAGATGGGGAGCAGTAAGGCATCTTTTATATAGTACATCCGCGTAACTGTTTTTTTAGTTACGCGGTTTTTCTATGCTAATTTACTACGGCTAGTACAAAGCCGTCTTATGGATAGCAGCAGAGATAGAACTAAAATGACAACTCCCCAAACTGATGATTTAAATGGTATAAAAGTTATTTATGGATTTAAATTCTAATGTATGGGGTGAATACCCATACTTTCCCATCAGCCTTGATATCAAAACTTAAAGAGTTGTGGAACGGATTCTTGTTCAACTAACGAAGATATTTAGTTGAATATGTAACTTTTGGTAGACAATAGGTGTCTATATAAAAGAGGTGGGTAAATTGAAAATAAAAAAATTATTCTATGGTTTGATCGCATTAGCTTTATTCATGATTACAGGATGCAATATTCAAGGGGGAACTACAACAGTATCAATTGACAGTATAGATGCCGAAGAAGTTTTAACATTAGATTCTGATGCTGATATTTTTCAGTATGATGGAGTTATCTACAAAACTAATATTGATTGGGTTGAAGAATTGTCTTTAACAAAAGATGTTCAAATCGGTGAAATAAAAACAAAAAATGATGCTAATACAGATTTTAGAGATGAGATGTCGAATAAACTTCCTGTTGGTACAAAGATTTTTTCTACCAAAGAACGAGGAGATATTTTAATTGTTGAATCTGAAGGAGAAATCAAAAAATATCTTGCAATTGTTGAAGGGTAAACAAAATTCCTTGTTCAACAAACGTGGTGCTTTAATTGAATAGATAGAATGATGTATCCATCTCATACGAGGTGGTCTTTTTTATTTATACAGTGCCAAAACTTAATAGTTTTTACACCAGTGTGTTGATGCAGTAATATCAAGGTGTAAAAAGGTGTCATAACTTAGGTCGATAAATGTAGTGCAGAAATGAGGTATTTTTCTATGATTTACGGTTATGCAAGGGTATCGACTGTATCACAGGAATTAGAGGTTCAGCTTCAAGCGTTGGAGAGTGAAGGAGCGACTGTTATTTATAAAGAGAAATTCACAGGAACGAAAACAGACCGACCACAATTAAATGAGCTGCTGTCTAAATTAAATGAAGGTGACAGGCTTGTTGTAACCAGATTGGATCGATTGGCTCGAAACACTAAAGAAGGCATCGAGATCATTGAACGGTTATTCGCCAAAGGCGTAAATTTATTAAAAAGTTTCCGTCATCGAAAGCGTTTTGCATCGTTACTACAGCGATGTAAAACGCTTTTTTGCTTCAAAAAAGGAGCAACTATCATGAAAAATAAACTAAAAACTACACCAAACCAAGCAGTCTAAACATTTATTACATACGGCAATCAAAAAGGAGATCGGCAACTCAAAGAAGAACGCCTGCAGCAGCTAGAAGAAACTTTAGCAGCACAAGGTATTTATCCTGGTGAGAAAGTACATAGGGTGCTAGAAAAATTGATTTATGATTTTACATACAATGGCATTATCAAAGTAAGCCGAGAGCATTTGAGTAACAAATTAGAGGTAGGATTAAATACAATTTCAACAGCTTTTAAGTATATGGAGCAATCTAAGAGCTATTTATCCTTTCCAGAAACAAATCAGAAAGACGGATAGTGGGTGTCGTGTCATTATAGATGCGCAACATGTGAATTTTGAAAGCATTTTAAAATGAGGGAGCATCTTTTCTCATTATGTCAAACCTACCAAGTGAAACCACCCAATATCGCACTCCAATTTAATGGCATTCATGAAACCATTCGCTCAGTCATGGCGGGCTATGGTGCAAATTTTATTTCTTCTCTTGCTGTTAGAGAGTATGTAAAGAGTGGGCAATTGGCGAGAGTTTATGTGAAGGATATACATGCCATTAAACATAAAATTGCAATTTGTACAAGGAATAATGAGAAGCAGAATTTACTTGTGCAAAGATTTATTGAAACCATAAAAAATACCCCTATTTAAAAATTTCAATCTCATGCAAGGTGGAGAGAAATTTGTTATATTAGTTATATAACAAATGTGGAGCTGATAAACATGTTTATTCAAATAGAATTTCAATCAGACGTACCTATTTATGAGCAGGTAACACGTCAAATTATCGAAGGAATTGCTAAAGGAGAAATGAAGCCAGGTGATACTTTACCGTCTGTGCGAAGTTTAGCTGCCGATTTAGGTGTTAATATGCATACTGTTAATAAAAGTTATCATGAATTAGAGGCAAAAGGGATTATTACCATTCGGCCAAAATCTGGAGCTATTATAAGTTCAGCAGAGGAGAGAGCTTTATCACCTGAGCAACTGCGACAAATCGAAAAGAATTTGAAACCTGTTGTGGCAGAAGGAATGGTGCTCGGCGCAACAGCTGAACAAATTGAGCACATGATGAAAAAAGTTTTTGCCGATTTGCAAATTCCAGCAGAGGGAGTGTAGCAAAATGCTACTTGGCGTTTTTATAACCATTTACATCATGACATTAGCTTTGCAAATAGTCGTTCCCTATATTGTACGAGAGACAGTCGTTTTTGGAGTCACAGTGCCTGATCAAAATATTAAGCATCCCATCTTAGCTCAGTTGAAAAAACAGTATGTGCAGTTCGTAGGGGGAACAGGGATAGTTTTTCTAATCATCATGATTATAAGTTACAATCAATTTGCTCCTTCTGAATCTATTCAAAGTATTGTTTTATTAAGCTGTTTGTTTAGTATGCTTGCAGTAAGTATGGCGTTGTATTGGATAAATCATCAAAAGGTATCGAAGTTGAAAAAACAAGAGCAGTGGGGCGCAAATATTAAACAAGTACGGGCAGTGGATTTAACTGCAAGAAGCCGTGATGAAATGCTTCCTTGGTCTTTTTTTGCTGTTCCATTAGGAATATCGGTATTTTTGATCATTTACACATACCTTCATTACGATCTCATGCCAAATGATATAGCAGTACATTGGGGGCCGAGTGGCGAAGCGGATGCCTGGAGAAACAAGACCTATTTTACAGCTATTTCACTGCCACTGGTAATGCTAATGATGCAGTGTATGATGTGGGGAATTACCGACTCCATTAAACGTTCTGCAATTAAATTAGCTGTAAATCGCAAAGAGGAATCGTTGGAGGATCAGCTAAAAACACGAAAATACATGAGTTGGCAAATACTACTGATAAGTTCTGCATTAACAGCTTTATTAACAATTTTACAATTAAGCAACATCTATCCTTCTATGACAGTAGGCTATAAGCTATTACCAGTATTTATTTTGTTCTTAGTTGTTTTGCTGGGTTCATTACTGATATATGTGGTGAAAAAGTATAAACATAAAGTACGCTATGAAGCAAATATAGATTCCCAAGTAATGGATGTGGATGAGGATCGTTATTGGAAGGGCGGCTTAATTTATATGAATCGACAAGACCCATCCGTTTTTGTGGAGAAACGCTTTGGGGTAGGATGGACCATGAACCTTGCCAATCCTAGAGGCTATATTGTTATTGGATTACCTTTTCTCTTATTGCTGTTGATTTCTATATTTTCATTATAAAATAATAGTAATTTATGATGAAAAAATTTGTTCTATATGATCGGTTTTTTTCTTATTAACTGGAGGTGGGCAGGTGAAGATCCTTGTTGTCGATGATGATGTTCATATTTTACAGCTAGTCAATATTTATCTTACAAAGGAAGGCTACCAAGTGCTACTTGCTGAAAATGCAAAGCAGGCACTAGCCTTACTCGAAGGGAGTCTGCCTGATTTAGCTGTTGTCGATGTGATGATGCCAGGAATGGATGGTTTTACACTGACAGAGTATTTAACTCAAGATTATGATATTCCTGTTTTATTATTAACAGCAAAAGGTGAGCTAGAGGATAAAGAACGTGGCTTTTTAGCAGGATCTGACGATTATGTTATAAAGCCCTTTGAACCAAAGGAATTATTATTTCGTATAGCTGCGATATTGAGGAGATTTGATAAAAAAAACCAAGTAACCATCCAAGTAGGTAAACTAGTAATTGACCGACGAAGCTTTGAGGTTGTAATAGGGGAAAATACACTTATATTACCTTTAAAGGAATTTGAATTACTGGCTTTGTTAGCATCACGTCCCCATCAAGTGTTTACTCGTAGCTATATTATGGAACAAGTATGGGGCTATGACTATGATGGAGATGAGCAAACGTTAAATACGCATGTGAAGCGGATTCGTGAAAGATTAAACCGATATGACACGGCTGTTGAAATTACAACAGTAAGAGGTGTTGGCTATAAGCTAGAGGAAGCAACATGAAAACCTTATATAGTAAATTTGTTGTAACAACAATGCTGGTAATGATCGGAAGCTTATGTATGGGCTTTTTGGCAACAAATACCTATTACCATCAAGTTATAAAAGAAAAAAATGATGCAAAGAACGTTAGCATAGCACAGGATATTGTGCATTATATTGAGACAGACAAACCAGAGGATTTAAATAGCTATCTGACAACATTGGGTGAAATCGGCTATCAAATTTATGTGACAACTGGTGAGGAGGGGCAATTTTTTGGCGGTCCATATCGTGATAAAACATTGTCAACGTCTGTGGTAGAGCGTGTTTTAAATGGGGAAACCTATCATGGTATGCGAGATTTTCCTAAAGAAACCTTTGTAACAGGATTTTTTGCTAATGAACTGAATAATACAATTGGTGTGCCATTTACCTATGGAAGCAAGTCCTATGCATTATTCATAAGACCTGATATTCGTTTATTGTTTTCTGAGGTGCATACAATACTTGCAGGATTAATGTTGGTTATGACAATACTGAGCCTACTTGCCATGCTACTATTTGCTAAAGCATTAATTCGCCCCATTACAAAGTTAACAGCAGCCACTCAACAGCTAGCGCATGAAAAATTTGATACAGTTCTAGATATTGATCGTGCAGATGAAATTGGTCAATTAGCATCAAGCTTTAATAGGATGACCGAGAGATTACAGGAAACTGATCGTACAAGAAAGGAATTTATTAGTAATGTATCACATGATTTTCAATCACCTTTATTAAATATTCAAGGGTATGTAGATTTACTGAAAAATCCTTCCCTTACTGAACAGGAAAGACAGGAATATGCAGCAATCATTGAACTAGAAACAAAACGCCTATCTACATTAACCAAACAGTTATTATTATTAACCTCCCTTGACCAATCGACAATAATTGTAAAACGTGAGTCTTATCGTTTAGATGAACAGCTAAAGGAAACTGTACGAAAGTATCGTTGGCAAATGGAAGAGTCACAACTTCAAATATCATATAAGCTTGAGCAAATTATTTTTGATGGCGATGCAGGGCTTTTACAAAACGTATGGGATAATTTACTGACAAATGCCATTAAATATAATGTAGAGGGTGGGCAAATACATCTACATTTACAAAAAAGATCTGCCTTAGTTGAAATTCTTGTGGAGGACAGTGGGATAGGAATGACTGAGGATCAGTTAGCAAAAGTATATGACCGTTTTTATCGTGCCGATGCGTCTAGAACCAAGCAAGGGACCGGACTAGGCTTAGCGATTGTCAAACAAATTGTTGAGCTACATGGAGGGACCATTCAGATGCAAAGTACGGTGCATGCGGGCACAAAGGTTTATATCCATCTACCAATTTTGTCATAAGGAGTTCATGTAAAGTTCATGTTCACAAGATAAACTGCTACTTAGTTGAAACACGACTAGGGGGGAGTTATCGTATGGAACAAAAGTGGAGCATACGCCTTATTCGATTAGCGGCAATTTTTGCTTTAATCGGCACGTATTTAGGTTCACATATGTCGGGATCAGGTAGTTATGAATATAGACCGATACATGCACATATTTTACTTGTTGGCTGGCTTAGTATGTTTGCCTGGGGTATTTTTTATAAAGCCTTCAAAGTGAAATCACAAAAATTAGTAACCATTCATGGTTGGACAGCTATTGTGGGTGTTCTGGGCTTAACGTTAGGCATGTGGTTTTACAATATAAATCCATTTAATTTTGGTAGCACTTTTACATTAGTCTTCTTTATTGTAGGAGGAACTACGCTATTAATTAGCTTTGCTTTATTTATTGTTGTAACATTTATGATTCAACAACAAAAGGATAATAGCAGTCATTAATAAAACCTACCGTGTCTTATGTGATGCGGTAGGTTTTTTAATATTTATTTAATTTCTTCCAGTGACTTTTTCAGCCATCTTGTCGCCTCTTGATAGTCTTGTGCAACACCATGCCCTTTTTTGTAGAGCATACCAAGCTGGAATTGGGCTTTTTGATGCCCTTGATTAGCAGATAGTCGATAAAGCTGGGCGGCCTTTGCAAAGTCCTTTGGTACGCCCTGTCCATGAATGTGCATTTGGGCTAATTGGTATTGTGCCTTCATATGTCCTTGTGATGCAGCCTGTTCAATCCATTTAGCTGCCTCTGTGTAATCCTGTTCTACGCCTTTACCTTTATCAAATAAATTGCCCAGTTGATACTGCGCACCTGCATGGCCTTGAGTGGCTGCTAGTCGATAACATCTGCGTGCCTCCTCAAGATTTAAGGCTACCCCTAATCCCTGTTCATAAAGTAGGCCTAATTGATATTCAGCTTGAATATGTGATTGATCGGTTGCTGCTCGCCACCATTTAACGGCCTCCTTATAATTTATAGGAACACCAGTGCCAGATGTCAGTAATAGGCCAAGCTCATACTGTGCATCTGCATAACCCTTTTCAGCGGCTGTCCTAAAATATGACATTGCCTTGGCTGGGTCTTGAAGCTGATATGCATATAGACGCCCAAGCTCGAAGCCAGCGCTGATATGGCCATTGTCAGCAGCTTGCAGTAGCCACTTTTCTGCTGACACAAGATTCTGTTCTTTTTCATACAGCAGGCCAAGACAGTATTGAGCATTTAAATGTCCTTTATGTGCCGCTAGCTTGAACCATTTTAAAGCTTCTATATGATCCTTCGTCATTCCTTGCCCAGTATTATAGAGCATGGCCAGTTGAAACTCTGCGTTCACATGGTCCTGTAAAGCAGCCATATGAAACCATTTTGCTGCTTCTTCTTGGTTTTGGGGAATACCACGCCCTTTAAGATGCATATAACCGAGATTGTATTGAGCACTTGCATCTCCAGTTAAGGCAGCCATTTTGAAATAAGCGACGGCCTTATCATAGCTTTGCTCCACACCCGTGCCATTATGATAAAGAAAGCCTAGATTGTTTTGGGCACTTGTATTCCCTTGATTGGCTGCTAAGGTATACCACTTGGCAGCTTCATTAAAATTTTGAGATAGGCCTAAGCCTTGATTATAGAGTACACCTAAATTGTATTGGGCGTCAGCATTCTCTAAATCAGCAGCTATTTGGTAATGACGTGCAGCCTCTAGATAATCCTGTATAACACCTTGGCCTAGATGATAAAGTACACCGAGGCTATAGTGAGCATTTGCGTCATTTTGTGCGGCAGCTCGTTCATACCACATTTTTGCAAGCCTATAGTCCTTTTCTACACCTCGCCCATGATTGTAAAGAGCACCTAAGTTATATTGAGCACTTGCATCTCCATTCTGGGCAGCTACTTCAAACCATTTGACAGCATGTTCGTAAGCCTCTCGTGACTGCTCATGCTGAAGTATATTTTTATCAAATATAGAAGGAAGTTCTGTGACATGAGAAGACAGGCGGTTCGATTTGAAACTACGATCATAGCGCTTCATAAACCATTCAACAATATCGCTAAGATAGTCTAAAACAATTTTAGCTGCTTTGGCTTCTACAATGTCATTACTAGTATGGCTTGTCATTTTATGAATTAGATTCATCAATAAATAAATTCGACGAGGATGAATTTGCGCCACAAAACTTCGATTATTTAATAGCATTCGGACATTTTTGAGTTTAGGTTCGGTATGCATTTCCAATCGATAAATCTCATATAAAATTTCCTCTAATACAAGAAGTGACTTCTGTAAGGATTCTGCTGGGGTTGAAATGGCGAGCAAACTAGCATCCTGTAAATTTTTGGATAATGTTGTGAAGGACAGCTGTCTTAATTTTTGACATTGTTCTTCAAGATTTTCATAATGCATGACGAAAGTACTCACCTCTTTCAGTTAATTACCTCGGCTTTTATTGCAAACATTTTACTTTTAACCCTTTTTACAAAGCGCCTCTTCATCTCTTTGTTCATATATCGGAGAAAAATCGATATTATTGATATGTTTTAATGGGATTGATCAGTTGAATTGTTGGTGTTACATGATACTATTTGATATAAGGGAGATTCGTAGCTACGGAGAACCTGTCAGCCTTTAGGTGGGGGATCGAAATGAAAAATATTGCAGCTATTATACCAGCATATAATCCACAACAATCACTCATTACCTATGTACATCAATTATTAGCAACGACTATTACACAAATCATCATTGTCAATGATGGGAGTGATCAAAAATATAAAGATATTTTTGAAAACCTAGATAAAATTGAACGCTGCCAAGTACTACAGCATGATTGCAATATTGGTAAGGGTGGCGCACTTAAGACCGCCTTTGCATATATACGAGAACAACAAGCAAGGTGCCATGGTATCCTTACAGTTGGGGCTCATGGGCAACATACTTTACAAGATGTTAAGCTTGTTTTAACCATGACAAAGGTGTTTTCTGAAGGGATTGTGCTAGGTGTGCGTAACTTTCGTTCAACTGATAGTACATTTCTTTCTTACTGGGGAAATCGTGCAACAAGCTTATTTTTCGAGATACTGTATCATAAGAAATTAATGGATACACAAACAGGTTTACGTTATATTTCCATCAATGAGTTGCCTTGGTTAATGAAAGTAAAAGGTGAACGCTATGATTATGATACAAACATGTTGATTGCTGCACTTAAAAGAAAGTGTCCAGTTTTCGAGGTAGAAATTGGGCAATTACGTATAAAGAAGAATTCAATAATTCAGTACGATGAAATAACAAACGCTGGTACCATTATTACGAGAATGCTCATCAATTATCTAAAACCAAGGAATAGTAATGGCTAGGTTTAAATTTAAAATAATGAGCTAGGATAAAGAATAACGATCACTCATTAGAGCGTAGCGAGTATAAGAGAAGGAGCAATGTATATGGAATATTCAGATCAAGTGAAAAATCGTGTGAAACGGATGGAAGGACAGCTACGTGGCATTTTGAAAATGATGGAAGAGGAAAAAGACTGTAAGGCAGTCATTACACAATTATCAGCAGTACGCTCTGCTGTAGACCGTACAGTTGGGGTTATTGTTAGTACGAACCTATTGGAATGTGTACAGAATGCTGAAGGGGATGGTGAAAAAATGAACGAAGCCATTCAGGAAGCAGTTAATTTAGTGGTGAAAAGTAGATAATTTACTAAACGCCTGAACAATTACAGAATCTAAATCGAAATAAAACTCACTATTAATTAGGTGAGTTTTATTATTTTGCAAAAAAATAGTTATATTCGCTAATTATATTTTATTAGTAGGTATTTTATATTATATAAAATTTAATATATTTTTAGTTAAAAGTCTTAGTTAGTGAACTTGTATGATAGCTTAGTAGGTACATTATTTGCTATGCTAAATAGTAAAGAAAGAATCAAAGGGAAGGTGATGAGTGATGAAAAAATTATTGTTATGTGGTGCGGCTTTATTGATGTTAAGTCCAACTGCGGTCTATGCAAAACAAACAGAAAATACCTCCCCAATTTATCCTATGGTAGCTAACTCAACAGTAGCAAGTTGGGATCAATTAACAGAAGAACTTGCAAAGCAAATACAAAACTTTGAGACCGATATAAAAATTAAGTATACAGGCAAAATAGGCGACCTAAAAAAAGAAATGATGGACGCACTTGAAAAAGCTAAGCAACAAGCCGTTTATGCAAGTGGACATATAGAAAGTACCATGGTTTCCGCAGATTCTCTAGGGAATGTAACGTATAAAATGAAGTACCTGACAAGTCAAACTCAAGAAGCAGCTGTACAAAAAAAGATTAATCTAATTCTGAAAAATATTATCAAACCTTCTATGACAGATTTTCAAAAAGTAAAAGCTATTAACGATTATATTGTATCCAATACTATGTATGGAACTAAAACTAAGGCAAGTCCACATAGTGCTTATGCTTTGTTTTTTGAAGGACAAGCTGTATGCCAAGGTTATGCATTGGCAGCACATGCTATGTTAGAGCAATCTGGGATAGAGACAAAATATGTTGTAGGCTTTGTAAATGGGAATGAGGCACATGCTTGGAATTTAGTAAAGGTTGATGGGGAATGGTATCATTTGGATACAACGTGGAACGATCCTTTGCCAAATCGCGTTGGTGCGGCGTCCTATGACTATTTTTTAGTGTCGGACAATCAAATTAGCAAAGACCATACTTGGATTAAAGGAAATTATCCTACTGCTACAAGCACTAAATACAGTTATATGCTTAATGTCCATTTCGCACATCAGTTAAATAATATTGTTTATTTTAGTAATACTGCAGATAACGATAAACTGTATAAGCTTGATATGACTAGTGGTAGTAAGTCAAAGGTATTAGATAAACGGTCATTGTATATTACAGGGACTAATCAAAACCTATATTATAGTGATTACAGTAACGGTGGGTATTTGACAAAGCTAGATTTAAAAACGTTAAAAGCTGAGGTGTTAGTGAAGCAGCCAGTAACAAATTTAAAGGTTAGTGACAATTATTTACTGTATAATGTCCAAACAAAAGAACATAAACTTAAAATTAATTAAGTCAACAAACAAATATTAACAAGCACAAATGGACCCTTAAGTGAGTTCTTTGTGCTTTTTTTGTATATAATGTAAGGAAGACGGTTGGAGGTGAGGAGTTTGTGGAAGAAATTAGCTATAATTGCCATTATTATTATTTTTATTGATCCTATTTATACAGCTGGTAAGGCAGTTATTCAGCAGGTGGTCGATTGGACAAATAATGATGAAATAGAAACGATGCTACTTTCAACAAAGGAGAAGATCGTAGATGTTACTGCAAGACTTTCAGATAATGCCTCAATAGAAACAGCCCTACCTATAGAAGATGTACATGAAGTGGAGGTAGCCCCTACAGCTCCACCTATTCAGAAACCTGAAACAAAGTTAGTCGTGACAAATGCCAAGGAACTGGCTGATGCGATGTATGCGTATTATAATAGCTTTTCACCAAAGTTTGAAATTCAATATAAAGGGAATACACAGAGAATTGAACAAATTGTAGAAGAGGCCTATAACAATGCTATCAAACGCGATGACTATATTTACGGCCATGTAAGTAAACATTCAATTCGATATGAATATGGGCGAAATAAAGCAACTATTTTTGGAGAACAGAGCTATTTAATGACGCCAGAGCAGGCGGCATATGTAGAGATGAATGTTCAAGAAATTATTGCTAGGATTAGTAAAAAATCTATGACGGATGTAGAAAAGGTACGAGCTGTCAATGACTATATTGTTGCCAATACTTCCTATACAGAACAAACGAACTCTAGCCCACACAGCGCTTATACCGTTCTTGCTGAGCACGGGGGAGTATGCCAGGGCTATGCTTTACTTGCTCACTCTATGCTTCAAAAATTGGGTATTGAAACAAAATATATTGTGGGCTATGTAGGTCAAGAGGGACATGCGTGGAATCTAGTCAAGTTGGATGGACAGTGGTATCATCTCGATACGACATGGAATGATCCAGTACCTGATCGTAAGGGTGCAATACGCTACCAATACTTTTTAGTAGATGACCGTACAATGGCGAAGGATCACTCGTGGATTGCTGAAGACTATCCAAAAGCAACAAGCACACTGTATAGTTATTATCATGATATAGACTTCCCAGCACAGGTTGGAGACCAATTGTTTTATAGTAATATTGCAGATGACAATAAGCTATATGTACTAGATATGAAAACTGGTAAGACGAAACGTGTCACAAATTCCCGGGCGCAATATATCGTTTATTCGGATGGTTGGCTCTACTTTAGTAATTATTCCCGAGGGGCGTATTTAACAAAGATTCGTCCAGATGGTAGTGGAGAAGAGGTACTAAATAGGGAGGATTCGAAGGATTTATTTATAAAGGATGGCTATCTCTATTTTACGACGAAAGAATTGAAGAGACTGGCACTTTAAAAGCAAGAAAAGGGCAATGACTTATAAACAGTCATATGCCCTTTTTGTTCGTTCAATTAAATAAGTAATAGGCTGGTGCTGACAAAGGGTAATGTCCACTTGAGGATACATGAAGGTTATTTCCTCTGTAAAGATCTTTAAAATGAGTGGATTATGCTTGATGGCACCACCATTACAATAAAAAGTAAATGGTTCATTCTGATAGTCAATATTTTTCAATACAGCGCTTGCTAGAAGGACTAGTTCATGGGCAGCTTGTTGAGATATTGCGATGGCACAAGCATCTTCTTGCTCGACTGCTCTTGCCACAAAAGAGCCTATCTTGGCCAGTTGTGCATTTGTATAGGAAGGTTGGAATAGCCATTCGGCAAGCTCTGTAACATCTTGTATACCTAAAGACTGATAGACAGCTTCCTTTAAGATTGTTGGTTTCCCACGACCATCCTCCATTTTAAATATAGCTCTTACGACTTCCTGTCCTAACCAATACCCACTTCCCTCATCGCCAGCCCGATGTCCCCAGCCCCCTGCACGTACAATCCGCTGCCCATCAAAGGCATAGGCAATAGCTCCTGTTCCAGCAATGAGCAGTGCACCTGCCTGTCCAGCAGTCACACCTAATAGTGTGGCCTCTGCATCATTTTCAATAATCATTGTGTCTATTTGTAGCTGTGTGATCTTAAGAGCATTTTGAACAATAGTCACGACGGCTGCATGATCCTTCGGAGAATCAATGCCAGCTAAAGCAAAGGTAGCTACAGCAATTTGAGAATTAGGATACTTTCGCAAAAATCTTTCAACATTTGCTAAAAGCTCTTGTAATATTGCCGTAGCCGATTCAACACCAATGGCTTGATAATTAGAGCCTTTAGCGGATGTAGAATACTCAATGTCACCAGATTCAGCATGAACAACTGCACATGCTGTTTTTGTCGCCCCACCATCAATAATTAATAACCATTGCTTCATTGATTCCATTCCTCTAGAAAGGCTGTTAGTTCTTTTTCTGCTTCAATAATGGAACTTTCCTTTAAGCGAATCCATTCATAAAAATCATGGGCGTTCAGTTTGGAACGTTCAAGAGCAGCCTTCATAGTGGCTGGAGCGGGACCACCTAGTAATGTTCGCACACCAACAAAGGATTCTGGCCTTAACGTCTTATAAAAATCCTCTTCTGAAATAGTTAATTCCTTGCCCGTGATCAATTTCGATTGTGTATTAGCAAGTCCCCATGTAAGACTAGCTAATGATTCCTCTCCATGAGCAAGTAGAACCTTAATACATTTACTAACAATACTATGTGCTTGACGGAAGGAAATTCCCTCTGAACGGACTAATGTATCAGCTAGCTCAGTGACATTCGCAAAGCTATTTTCAGCGCGACTTTTTAACTTCTTCTTATTGACATCCATTGTAACAACAAGCGAACCAAACAACTTGTAAATACCAATTAAGCGGTCAATGGCACGCCATAAATAAGGCTGCATATCATCCTCAGTGTCTACGATATCTCCAAAAGGTGTATTATGTACCATCTGTAATACTGTACTTGCATCTCCTACAACTGCAGATAGTAATGAGCGTGTATGTTCTATAGAAACAGGATTACGCTTTTGAGGCATAATAGAGCTTATTTGCACATATGGACTTGCGAGTGTAAACGCATTAAACTCCTGAGTAGCCCATAATAAAAAATCTTGAGAAGTACGGCCAAGATTGAGTGCAGCAAGTTGTACAATACTTGCAGCCTCGGCTATATAATCTGCTCCTGCAACTGCATCCCATGCATTTTCGATAATATCATCAAAGGCAAGTAGGTCACGCATACGTTCTCTACTAATATTAAAGCCTGTCGTTGTTAAGGCAGCGGCTCCCATACTGCTACGATTGACCGTTTTATAGACATGCTGCATTCGTTCAAAATCACGCTCTAGCTGGTCGATGACGGCCTTTAAATAATGGGCGAAGGTTGTAGGCTGGGCCTGCTGTGTATGTGTGTAGCCAATCATAATGGTATCGATATGTTCCTCTGCAGCAGCGATTAAATCATCACGTAATGTTAGTAACTCGCGCATTAATAATAATAATTTTTTTCTTAATGTCATTCGATAGATGGCGATACCCATATCATTTCGGCTTCTACCAATGTGAAGATTTCCAGCAACATCACCAGCAAGCTCTATTAATTTATTTTCAATGCGGAAAAATAAATCCTCATATTGGGGACTGTAATCCTCTAAACGATAATAATTTAAGTCAATTTTTTTTAGAGCTATCCCAATTTGCTTTGCTTCATCTTTTTTTACAAGTCCTTGTTCTTCTAACATTTTTAAATGAGCAATATTGATTTGTAGCATAATTGTTAAAAAATTTTTCTTTGCCTCATCATAAGCTGGCTGTAAAACGATTTTTCGATAGATGTTAGAAGGGAATATCATCCCATCTTCCAGCTGTGTTTTATTGCGAAAATCTTCAAACATTGTCAAGGCCCCCTAATAGATTGGCAGTTAGATGGCTGTACCAGCACTGCCTTTTGATAGTTTTTCAGAAATAATAAGGACAACTAAAATTAAACAAATTTGTAAGACACCATAAGCACAGGCGGTCCCAAATTTAAATGCATATAATTTTTGGAATATCGCTACAGACAATGGAATAGTGGATGTACTGTAAATTAGAATGGATGCAACAAATTCACCAAAGCTTTGCACGAGGGCTAAGAGTGTCCCTGCTAAAATCCCGGTGAATGTTAAAGGCACGACAATACGTCTAAATGTATACCACCAGTTGGCCCCTAAGCCACGTGATGCCTCTTCAATTGATTGATCTAGCTGTACAAGAGAGGCGGATGTTGATCGAAAAACAAGTGGTAAATGTCGAATAAAGTAGGCTAATGGCAAAATCCAAAATGTCCCGATCAATACTTGATTAAAACTAAAGATACTTTCTGTACTAAAGGCTGCAATTAAATTAACAGCAACAACTGTTCCTGGCAAAGCCCAAGGTACCATTATCAAAATATCGAGCAAAGTTTTCCCTTTAAAATTTAAGCGCACCATAGCATAAGCTGCCGCGACTCCAAAGATGATATTGCCCAGTGTTGCAATGACACCCATTTGAATGGAGTTCCAAATAGGTCGCCATGTGCGTTCATCGGTAAAAAGGGCAATATAATGATCGATTGTATAATCGGTCGGGAGAATTTGCGTTTTCCAAGCTCCATCCACAGAAAAAGAGATCAATATCAACACTAAAATAGGCAGTATCAATATTAATGTGCCAACAAAAGAAGCAATGGTTGCTATAATTTTTACCTTTTTTGAGGATACCTCTGAACGATGAACACTAATTCCCTTACTCAGATTTTGATAATTTCTGCGATTTTGATACCAACGCATAATGATTAAAAAAGTGATAGACACAAAAGATAATATCATCGACTGTGTTGCCGCCATCTCAAGATTCCCATTTGTACGTGATAAATAAATTTGCATCGTCATAGTACGCTCCACACCAAACATCAAAGGTGCAGTATAAGAAGCCATAGAAATCATAAACACCAATAAGGATGAGGCGACAATAGAAGGTGTGAGCATCGGTAAAATAACCTTTGTCCATACGCGAATACGCCCTGCACCCAGACTAGTAGCTGCCTCTTCAAGAGCAGGATCAAGCCCTTTAATAGCAGCAGAGGCAGTCAAATAGAAGTACGTATACATTGTGAATGTATGAACAACGATGACGCCCCATATTCCCTTCAAGGCAAAAGGAACGTGATCCAACCCAAATAGATGCTGAAAAATTCGTGGGAAAATCCCGCTATCGCCATATAAAAATGAAAAGGACAAAACACCTACTAGAGGAGGAAGTGCCATTGGAACCAAAACTAAAACAGACAATATCCGTCTCCCAGGGAAATTATAGCGTTCTAGTAAAAAGGCCATTGTTACCCCAACAAGTGCACAGCAAATAACGCTGATAAATGAAATACAAATACTGGTCCACAAGGCCTCTAAATTTGCTGGACTAGCTATATCAAAAAATTTCTTATAGTGAAAGAATGCTTCATCACCAGCAAAGCTTTGGATGAAAGTTTGATAGAAGGGATAAACCACATAGGCGAATAACACTAAAAATAATGGCGATATTAAAACATAGACAAACCAATTGGCATGCAAAATTCGCGTCCACGTACTTTCAGACTGTTTCCCCATATTGGCTTCCTCCTATTCCCCTAAAAAGTACAGTGAATCTTGTGCCATATGGATTGTAATATCTTCACCGATCTTTTTGATTTGGTCATAAGAATTAATAAGCATTACTTTAAGTGAGAACGCAGTAAAATCTACAATGTAATTAACGCTAATACCTGTGAATTCAACAAATGTAATTTTTCCTGTTAATGTGTTTTCACCAGTACCAAGTTGAATCGATTCTGGACGAATAGAAATAAATACTTTGTCTCCAATCATATGCGTTAAAGAGGGAGAGCTTTGTTGCTTTCGCCCAATTAAATTATGTCCATTCACTGTTCGTACTTGTACATTTTCCCCATCAATAGCTTGGATTGAGCATTCAATTAAATTAGTTTCACCAATAAAATTTGCCACAAAACGATCCTTGGGTTGATGATAAATTTCCTGAGGAGTACCAATTTGTTTGATATAGCCATTTTCCATAACCATAATTCGATCCGACATAGACATGGCTTCCATTTGATCGTGAGTAACGTATATCGTTGTGACTCCAAGCTCAGATTGGATTCGTTTGATTTCAATACGTGTTTCCTCACGCAATTTTGCATCTAGATTGGATAGAGGTTCATCAAGCAATAAAATATCTGGCTCTATCACGAGTGCCCTAGCTAAAGCAACACGCTGCTGTTGCCCACCAGATAGCTCATTTATTTTTCTGTTGCCGTAAGCAGCAAGATGTACTTGACCCCTAATTCGATCCACCTTGTGCTGAATCTCAGCTTTTGAAAATTTTCGAACTTGTAAACCAAATGCAATATTCTCATCAACCGTCATATGGGGGAAAAGGGCATAATTTTGGAATACCATGCCGATATTGCGCTTATTGGGCTGAAGTCGAGTGACATCTCGATCATCAAAAAGAATTTTGCCTTTAGTAGGGTAATAAAAGCCTGCAAGCATCCTTAAAGTGGTTGTTTTGCCACAGCCGCTAGGACCCAGAAAGGTAAAAAATTCACCAGCTTTTATTTCAAGATTTAAGTCCTTCACGCTATACACTTGACCAAATTGCTTCGAGACATTTTCGATTCTGACACTTCTCAATCATTAGCTCCTCTCTAACAAAGAATCTAGATGATACAGGAAGGTAAAAATTCGCTGTATAAGCCGAATTTTTACCCGTTCTACTATTTACCGCGCCCTTTAATATTGTTATCCCAGTATTCCATCCATTCTGCTTCTTTGTCAGACATTAGCTGCCAATCAATATCAAATGTTTTTAAATCTAATTCCTGATACCATTCTGGCATGGAGCCTTTGTCGATATCTGAACGTGTAGGAATTTGATAATAATCATTAGCTAATTGTGTTACCATCTCTTTTTCAAATAAAAACTCTACAAAAATTTTCGCATTTTCTAGGTTCTTCGCATTGTTTACAACTGCTACACCGTCTACTAAAATAGGTGCACCACTTTTAGGATAAATATAATCAAAAGGATAATCTGTCGTATATTTTTTTAACAAAATATCTTGTAGATTCCATAGGGAGACACTGCCTTCTTGACGTGTTAGTTTTAAATACAAAGCATTAGGGTCTTGTGTGTATTCCTTTGTATTGGCATCTAATTGTAGTAACCACTCGTATCCTTTATCAGGTGAATCCGCACCTTGTCGTACAATCATGGAAGAATAAATCGTACGCATTGTACCTGACGCCAGTACACCTCTGATTAAAATTAGATCCTTCCATTTAGGATCTAATAAGTCATCCCAGTCCTGTGGACCAGTTTGTTTTGTTAGTAAATCACTATTAATCATAATTACTTCAGGTAACAGCATCTCGCCGAACCAACGTCCATCTACATCTTTGTGTGCGGTATCAATAGCGTCAATAAAGCTCGGCTGCCAAGCATGTAGTAAGTCTTCATTGGCGCCAACAATGAGTGCGGATTGCGTTCCGCCCCACCAAAAATCTGCTTGAGGATTGGCTTTCTCTCCACGAAGACGTTCTAAAATCTGTTGAGCACCCATTGTTAGAAATTCTAATTCAATGTCTGGATATTTTTCATTAAACTGATCGATCACATTTTGTACCATTTCTTCGTCACGTCCAGTGTAAATTACTAGCTTGCCTGAAGGCGATGTTGTTGCTACTTCTGTTTGTGTACCATTCGATGCCTCGTCATTATTTGCTGCATCATTTGTAGAATTTTGCTGATCTTTGCCATTACAAGCAGCTAAAACGACAAGCATTAACATAAGGAAAAAACCAAGAATATAGGCTTTTTTCATCAACTTCCCCTTTCTTAAAGTAAGTTACTTGCATATTGCAGTATAATACCGAAGGGGAACATTAATGTTAGAATTATTAAAAAATTACATTTGCATTCATCATAGCGAAGTGCATAATGGTAAGCAATGGCATTTCATTAAAGTTCAAAAAAACTCCTTAAAAAGGAATCATTCCATTTTTAAGGAGTTTTTTGTCGTTTTATAAATGTGCTTCTAATAGGCTATCCTTTTGTTGACGTTGTGCAACAATAGTTGGCAGCATCATGCCAGCAATCACCAGTACAATCCCGATAATTTGTACAGCAGTTAAAGGTTCATGCAAAACAATAACGGAAACAGTAACAGCCACTGGTAATTCAATGGCGCTTAAAATAGAAGCAAGCGCACCACCGACTTTAGGGATAGCAATCGAAAATAGATAAATCGGTAAAATGATACCGAAAAGACCTAGTGCTAGTCCATATTTCCACAGGCCTTGCATGAATAGTTTACCGTTCCAAATAACCTCGGGGCTTAGGAAAATACTGATCATAATAAGGGCTATAGAGGAAACGATTAATACCCTTGATGTGGTAGTCACGCCCTCGACAGGTCGAGAATTAAATTGAATAAAACATGCAAAAGTAACGGCTGCTGTAAAACCGAATAGCCATCCTTGAATAGGAATGTCACTTAAATCTACATTTAATACACCTGCAGCTAGAATCGTTCCGATAAATAAGATGACGATTGAAATAACTTCAGGTCTACTTGGTAATCTTTTATGGAGGGCACAATCAATCAGTAGACCAATCCATGTAAATTGGAATAACATGACTACTGCAAGAGAAGCAGGAAGATACTTTAAAGATTCTCCGTACACGATACCTGTTGTCCCTGTAAAAATTCCCGCACATATTAAAATAAGTAAACCCTTCTTGGACGGTCTTGGTAATTTTCTGTCAGTAAAAATAAAGATGGATATTACGAGTAAAAAGCCAATAATATATTGGCTTGATACAGCCTCTGCTGATGTAAAGCCATGCTGCATAGCTACTTTGACAATAGTCGACAAGATCCCGTAACTACTAGATGCAATAACAATCAAAAGAGGGTAAATCAAATTGTTTTTCATATATTAGTTATTCACTTCCTAAAACTGTTTAACCATATGGTGAAATGGCTCATCAATAATTGACCAAGGCTCCGTAATAACAAAGCCTAGTCGTTCATAAAGACGGCGAGCTTCTTCTTTTTGGGTTTCAACATTTAATGATAATTTTGTATAACCACGCTGCTTTGTCAGCTCTTCGGCAAATTGTAATAGCAATGTTCCGATTCCTTTACCACGTGCAGCTGGTGCAACACAAACTGTATCAATGTAAGCCTCGTCTTCATGGGCTTCCTGGTCAATAACAATCGATGGTGCATTTTTTGCTTCAAGCCATTTAACAAGGTTAGCATCCATATGAACGGCTTGTTGACCGTGATAATAAACGAGAATTCCCAAAATCTGTTCACTTTCAGTAGCGACAAAAGTATTTAAATAAGAATGTCGATTGTCTTCTTGTTGAAAAAGAACAGTCAGCTCTTGTATTACAGCCTCCGTTGATTGCTCACCAGTTAACCGATTAGCAATATCGCCAATGGCGTCGATAATTAAAGGCACAACAGCATGGGCATCTTGTGGTTGCGCTTGTCGAATTGTAATACTCATTTTGATAATCCCTACCTTTCTATAGGCAAGTATAACAAAGATAGGGGATGACTCAAGTTATCCATCCTCTCGTAAAGAAATGCCAAAAGTAAAAACCTTTATAGAATAACAATTTTCGTGTTAATCTATAATGACTAGACTTTCAGGAGGACTATCATGACAAAGCAAGAGAAGGATTTTATATTAGTCTATGGAGATGCTTTTATTGACTATATTGCTGATGATGTAACAAACTCATCATTTACTAAATATATGGGTGGCGCAACGGTCAATGTTGCAGCGGGTATTAGCCGCATTGGTGCGCCTTCCGCATTAATTACAATTACGGGTGATGATGAGGGCTCGCAATTTGTGAGAGATGGGCTTGCCCAAGAGGGTGTGAAACTGGATTATGCCGTATTTGATCCAGCAAAACGAGTAAGTGGTGTTTATGTGCATCTAACAGAAGCATGTGAGCGAATTTTTAAGGATTATGTTGATGAAACACCCGATTTACAAGTTGAACCATCACAGCTAAATGAAGCAGCTTTTAAGCATGCCTCTGCTTTAACGGTGTGTTCAGGCACAATGTTCCATCCAACAGCTCTTGCTACAACACGAGCAGCAGTAGAAATGGCTAAGGACAAGGGTGCGATTATTGCAATGGATGCAAATATCCGTCCTTTACGTTGGAGCAGTGAAGAAATTTGTCGAGATACGATTACATCATTTTTCGAGGATGTTGATATTTTAAAGGTGACGGATGATGAGTTATTCTTCCTGACAGAGACAAGTAGCTTAGAAGAAGGTATCGAGCAATTAAATAGCTATTTAGTGCCTATTATTTTAATTACCGTAGGAGAGAACGGGACTTATGCAGTCCTTAATGGTGATGTTATCCATGTACCGACTGAGAAAGTAGTGCCTGTGGATACTACAGGTGCGGGAGATGCATTTATGGCAGGTGTCCTACGTGATGTCCATTATAATGGTTTACCTACAACAAAAGCAGAACTAGTGCGTTGTACTAGCTTTGGCAACAAATTAGGCGCTTTTGCCGCAACAAAAGCAGGTGCTTTAACGGCTCTACCATATTATGAGGATATTAAGCATTTACTAAAATAAACATGTGAGGCGTGGAGAATATGGAGAAAAACTACCATGTTTTAGTAAAGGATCAACTGTTCTTTGGCGGTGCAAAAGATGCAGAGGCTGCATTTACACAAGAATCCGTTGATGTTGTGATAGATGTTCGTGTTCAAGGGCTATCTCTTCAAGAGCAGGAAACAGTTCCTTATTCTTATAAACATATGCCTATAGCAGATGAAGATAGTGAGGTAGCATCATCCATCCAACAAGTAGCGCAAGAAGTTGCTATAGCCTTTGAGACAGGGCAGAAAGTATATGTTCACTGTGGAAGTGGGGGTGGACGTGCAGGTGTTGCAGCTACTGCTATCTTAATGGAGTTGGGAATGGCTGATTCGTTAGAAGCAGCACAGTCAGCTGTCAAAAAAGCTCGTCCAGTAGTAACTATACGCCCTAAAATGGAAGATGCTTTGCAAAAACTTTATAAATAATTGAGAAGATGTACTAATTAAGGTACATCTTTTTTTATGATGTAAGAGATACTTTGTTCTATACATATTAGAACAAAGTTGTTATAGTTAGTGTATAACAAATAATGAGGTGATCTGTATGATGGAGGAATTAGCAAAAGTTCCATGGGCAGTTATAGCACCGCTCATCATCATTCAAATTATTTTGATGATCGTAGCACTTATTGATTTACGAAAAATTCATGCAACAAACGGCCCTAAAATTCTTTGGGTGTTTATCATTCTATTTGCTAATCTATTAGGGTCAATTGCGTACTTTATAGTGGGGAGAAAGCAGTCATGACAACTTTACTTCAAGTTACAGGTTTGACCAAGCAATTTGCAGAGCACAAAGTTGTAGATGCTATTCATTTCAACTTAGAGGAAAAAACTTCTACGGCTTTAATTGGTCCGAATGGAGCTGGCAAGACAACCACTTTATCTATGTTAACGGGACTTTTGAAACCGACTGCTGGAAATGTAAAGATGCTAGGTAATGATTTACGTGCGAATATAGGTTTTTTACCACAATATCCACAATTTCATCCTTGGCTAACTGCGTTAGAGTTTACAGAAATGGCTGCAAAGTTGAATGGTGTAGCAGCCAAAAAGGCTAAATTAGAAGCCCAAAAAACCTTAGAATTTGTAGGGTTAGGGGATGCCCAACATAAAAAAATAGCCTCTTTTTCAGGTGGGATGAAGCAGCGACTTGGTATTTCCCAAGCAATAGTGCATAAGCCTAAATTACTGCTATTAGACGAACCTGTTTCAGCATTAGATCCAGTTGGCCGTAGAGAAGTACTTGATTTATTAAAAGGACTACAGCAAGAGACGACTATTTTATACTCAACGCATATTTTAAATGATGCTGAAGAAATGACAGATCAACTATTATTCTTGCAAAATGGAAAACTAGTAGAGCAGGGAACATTACGTGAAGTACGGCAACGTTTTGATGAGCAAAATTATGTCATTGAATTTGGCAGTGAAGAAGAAGCTAAGCTTTTTGCAAATCCGTCTAATCATGTAATAGGTTGTAATGTGTATATTGAGATCGTGAATGAGGAGCCGACGATGAAAATGTTGCTTCAACGGTTAAGTGAATGTCCTTATACAATTAGAAAGGTAGAGCGACAGACAGCATCTTTGGAAGAAATTTTCATGAAGGTGGCGAAAAAGGCATGAGAGGATTCAATGTACTTCTGCAAAAGGAATTTAGAGAAGCATGGAGGAGTTGGAAGTTTCTATGGATTCCTCTAGTGTTTGCTCTGCTTGGAATGAGTGATCCACTAACAAACTATTATATGATGGATATTTTAAATGCTGTTGGGAATGTACCAGAGGGCTTTGAAATGTTGATGCCAGAATTAATGCCACTGGATTTAATTCAAGCTTCTATCGGGCAATTTCAAACGATTGGCTTATTGGTGATGATGGCTTCGTTTGTAGGAGCTATTAGTAAGGAACGTGCTAATGGTATGGCAACATTACTATATGCTCGGCCCATTTCATTTGGCGCATATTTTTTGAGTAAATTTGTTGTTATGAGCACCATTTGTTTGGTTAGTATTTTAGCTGGGTTTGCTGCAAGTGTCTATTATACAACTATTCTATATGGAACGTTGGACGTGAGTGCACTGTTAGTAAGCTTTTCTACGTACTATATTTGGTTGCTATTTGTGATAGCTGTTACGTTAATGATGAGTGCCAGCTTTAAAACAGTTATTGCTACAACGTGTGCATTTACAGTGATCTTTGTTGGGCAAATTATCGATATGATTATAGGAATCTTTTGGACAATATCACCGTGGAAACTAGCAAGCTACGGAATTGCAAAATTTCGAGGAACAATAGAGATATCAGATTACTGGTGGAGCTTAGTCATTACGCTAGCATTGACAATTATCTGCATCGGCATTGGTATCGTGATGATGAAAAGAAATGCGTCTATGACAAAAATCTGAAGAGAAAACGGTAAAAACCAACTTATAATGGATTTTTACCGTTTTTTATTTTAAATCATCCTACCATTTATAAGTAAAATCAATCCCACAAAGAACATAATCCAAGAAAGGGTCGAACTTGTTCTTTGATCAAAAAGTTTTTGAATTTTTCTTAAAGGTTTATTCATAAATCGGCGGAATAATAGATGTAAGCATAGTAGGATGATCCCTGGTGCAATCATTACTAAATTGTATCCTGCCAATAAAGGTAACCATTCATAAAACACTATTTGATTACTCGTTAAAATACCTATTGCCGCGAAATAAGGAAGAGCGGTTGCAACTTCTAAAATAGAAGTTGTGAAACCTAAAGCTACCATAGAGCTCACATGTAAAGATTTTGGTTTAGGTGATCCATTTGCCGTTCTTTTTGGTACTAACCAACTGCCAATAAATAAAACTCCTCCTACAATGGTCATGATTAATCGAGCTGAGTAACTATCTAGTAAATTAGAAATAGGGCTGAATATGACACCTAGACCTAACATTAAAAAAATCCCAGTACTAAAGTAAAACAACCCAACAGTCATTAAATAGGTTGATAAAAGGCGGGTCTGCTTTTTTTTAGCCACAAGCAATATATAGACGGATACGCCAATTATAGAAGGACTAAACATGTCTAACAAAGCTAAGGTGCCAATCAGTAGCAACATTTCTATGTTCATGATTGTGACTTTCCTAACGCCTGTTTTTTTGTTTCATAAACATGAAAAGCCTGCTCTATAAAATGTATAAATTCTTCCTCTAAAGGATATAATCCTATTTGTTCAGATTTATAAGTAGATTTTCTTATCGTCCACATCTTCTCTAAAAATTCATCATTTCCGTTATATTCTACCTTGGCCTTTTCCATCATTCGTTTAATAATAAACTGCACGGAATCGGCTTCAGGGCTTTCCTTATGAAGCTGCTTTAATTGACCTAATAAACCAATCCACTCTAAAGAATTAGGATCATTTTGATTTAAATTGGGTAATTTTCGGAAAAGTTCTATTTCCGTAGCTGCAAAAATCTGCTGGCGGAAGGCTTGCTTATTATCTCGTTCTTGATTTGAAAGCTTAATGTACTTTTGGATAAGGGATTCTGTTAACCCACCTTCGATAGACGAAGCATTCTTTAATCCAAGGATGGTGTTCTTCATCTGCTGTAGTTTCTTTTGCTCTTCTGCTACAAAAGCTAACTGATGGTCTAAACTTGCTTCCCAATTCCATGAATTATGGATAAGTGTCTGAATTTCTTTCAACTTGAAGCCTAATGCCTTTAAAAATACAATCTGTTGTAACGTTTTGAGCTCGTTCTCTCCGTAAATCCTATGTCCTCCCTCAGTCTTTGCTATAGGAAGTAACAAGCCGATCTCCTCATAGTAACGTAATGTTCGAACAGAAATGCCAGTTTGTTTTGATAAATTGTGAATCGTAAGCAAAGTAATCACTCCTCCTTTCATGCCATTATATAAAATGACGTAACGTCACTTTCAAGAGGGATTGTAAAACTACTTCCTTGGAATCTCTATAACTTAGGAATATAATGGGTGTGTAACTCGAAATTTGTCAAATAACTCGGAAAATATATAGACTACTATAGAAAGAAGGGACATGAAAAGTGGGAACTGAAAATTCCGATCGTTTCCTGACAGCGTTTAATCGAATAGATCATAGACTGAGAGATATTGTAGGTGCTAAGGATTTTATGCCTTTTTATCGGCTAATTGATCAAGCGAAGAAAAAGGATGTCTTGGTGAAGAAATATGAAGATGATCTGCGCTCATATGCAGACTTACGAAATGCGATTGTGCATCATCGTACATCATTACATTATGTGATTGCAGAGCCCCATACTGATGTTGTAGAGCGAATTGAATACATAGATGCTACCCTTGCTAAGCCAACGCTTGTAGGGCAAATGTTCCGTAAAAGAGTATTGATTTTTCAAGAAAATGATTCTTTAAGACATGTTTTAAAAGTGATACGTCAGCGCAAATATACACAATTTCCTGTTTATTATAATAAGCAGTTTAAGGGGCTAATCACAACAGTTGGAATCACAAATTGGCTTGCGTCAAAGATGGGTGGCGATCATTTACCGAAAAAAATACCAACACTGCATGATATCTTATTGCATGAGAAAAATAGAGTGAATTACAAATTTGTCAGTAGAACGATATCCATCTATGAGGCTGAGGAAATATTTAAACAAGGAGTCGAAAGAGGGAGACGCTTTGAGGCATTATTAATAACGGAGCATGGTCAACCACATCAAAGATTACTCGGTATTATTACGCCCTTAGATATTGTCAAAATTGATTAACAAAAAACGAGACTAGACAAGCAATTAAGGGCTTGAATGTCTCGCTTTATCTTTTAAGCTGATGTACAAGGAACCATTTGTTTGGACTTGAGCAAAATAAACTTCTTCTACAGAATGCACATTTTGCTTTTTCAATTTCTTTAATACCCAGTCTTCTGTCAGCTCAAGTTCAACAATATTCTCAGTAATAAGTTGACCATCAGAAATAACTTCAGTAGGAAGGTAGGTAGGTGGTGATACATCTGCTTTAACATCCTGCTTTGTAGCCACTTGTTCAGAGGTTTTTTGTAGCACACTGAGCTTTCCATTCGTTTCTAGTAAGGCATACTCAACATCTTGTACGGAGAAAATGGCTTGTTCACGTAGCATCATTGTAAGCTCATCTAGATGAAGACGGTTTTTTTGCAATGCAGATTCTAATATAAGACCCTTTTGAATAACAATCGTTGGTTTATCATCAACGAGAACGCGAGCTTTTTTAGATTTAATCGTAATAACGGTCATCAAATACGTTAAAGCACTCCACCAAACGAGCGAAATCAAACCATCTAAAAATGGTGTTTCTTCCTGAGAGGCAATTTCTGAAGCGATCGAACCAAATGTAATACCTGTAATATAGTGGAAGAATGTTAACTGGCCTAGTTGTTTTTTCCCAAGTATACGTGCCAAAATTAGTAAGGCAAAAAACGAAAGTGTTGTGCGTAGAATCATTTCCCAAAAGTGAGCATGAATAAAGCTTTCCATGCATATATCAACTCCTTTTACAGCTGTCGAACTATAGCTTGTGCAAAATGGTCGATAGTATGCGACAATCCTGTTTAAACAAAATAAGAGTGAGGTGGCAACATGAATAAACAATTAAATGTAACAAATCCAATCTATCCAATTATGATTGCAATCGGTGTTGCTCACCTTATCAATGATACGATGCAAGCTGTTATCCCAGCGATGTTTCCGATATTTAAGAGTGAATTAGGATTGACCTTTACACAAATTGGAATGATTTCTTTTGTATTAAACATATTTGCTTCTGCATTGCAGCCTGCGGTAGGCTATATCAGTGATAAAAAACCAATGCCTTATGCTTTACCTATCGGTATGATTAGTTCATTTATAGGGATTGCTATTATAGCGTTCACAACGCAGTATTGGATTATTATTATTGCAGTATTATTTATAGGCTTTGGGTCAGCTATCTTTCACCCTGAGGGATCAAGGGTTTCCTTTATGGCAGCTGGATCTAAACGAGGACTTGCGCAGTCTATTTATCAAGTGGGGGGAAATTCAGGGCAAGCACTGGCACCATTAATAAGTGCTTACATCTTTGATATTCTTGGACAACGTGGGGCTGCGATCATATTAGTCATTGCTACGTTTGGTATTATTTTATTAAGTAAAATTGCTACATGGTATAAAAAACAATTGGAGCAGGAGCGTACAACCAAGAAAAAGCGTGTACTCGTTTCAACATTGCCTCCATTAACAAAGAAACAAGTTGGAATGGCATTAACATTATTATTTACAATTATTTTTGCACGATCATTTTATACAACAAATATAACAAGTTTTTATGTGTTTTATCTAATGGATCACTATGAGGTTAGCCTTCGACTAGGGCAAATATTAATATTCACATTCATGGCATTTGGTGTAGTAGGTACCTTTTTCGGAGGCTCTTTATCAGACCGTATTGGTAGGAAAAATGTCATCATCCTTTCTGTAGTTGGCCCTATGCCATTTTGTTTGGCATTGCCATATGTACCATTATGGGCGGCTATGATATTTTTAGTTATTATTGGTACGTTGATTATGATTAGCTTCTCCGTAACGGTGGTCTATGCACAAGAGTTAGTCCCAACAAAAATTGGCACAATGGCTGGTTTAACAACAGGATTTGCTTTTGGTATGGGCGCAATAGGGGCAATGGTTATCGGCGTTTTAATGGATCATAAAGGCATTGATTTTACAATGATTGTTGTTTCATTATTACCTTTATTATTACTAGTTGCCTTCTTCTTACCGAAGGATAAACCTGCTTCAGCTGCTGTCTCATAAAAAAAACGCGTATCTACGCGTTTTTTTTTATTGTCTTAATGGAGCTAAAAATTCTGCTGGCAATTTTTCCTGATCGATTACATAGCCCTCTGAAATATGAACTTCATGCATTTTATCGTTGTAAGTAAATTTAAAGATGCCGTTGTCAAAATCTGTGCCAATTTCTTTGAAGAATATACCTTCAATCGATACATACTTAGGACATGTAAATGCTACTTTAAAGTTCTCCTGTTCTTTAATTAAGTAAGCACGTACTCCTTTTTCATATGTTTCATTTGCATCATCGTCTGTTGGGCGTTGAACAGCTACGATATGAAAATCAACAAAGGGAACTTCCTTTAACAGTACGTTTAGGAACGAGCCTTTAGTGATTTCCTCCCAACGGCTTTGTGCGCTTTGCCCTACGATAATTTGCGAAATGCTATAATTCTTTGCGACCTCTGCAATAACCTTTTGTATGGGGCGTTTTTCATTATCTTGCAAAATAAATTTTTCGACCTCAAGCTCATCTGATAACTTTTTCCATTGCTCTATATAACTAGATTTCTCTGCGTCAAATGCATCAAGGGGTTGCGAATCGACTGAAAGAATATAAAGTGGGCAATCAAGCATTGTGGCCATCTTATGACCACGACGAATCAAACGTTCGCCATTTAAGCCGTAGTAAACACAAACTAATATACTTTCATCCAAACGCCCTTTTACATGCTTCATAAAAAATGTACACCTCTTATCTGTTGGTATTTTGTTAATTTCACTGTTGATTTTGAAAAAATTATCCTAAAACAGCTAAAATCAATGCTGTTACAGTGCATTATGCTCATTTATATTGTATACTTAAAAATGTATAAAAGTTAACGAAAATGTATTGGAAAACCCTTGAAGGATTAAGCTTAAATCAATAATTAGAGATTATTTAATTTATGCATTCTGTGCATCTATGCTAATTTGCTTTCATATGCCACACTATTATGCAGTGAGTTAAATAGATAGTCAAGTGTCTTCATTATGCTGATATTAACTGAGTTGTAACTGTATAAATTATCTGATTTTCCACAAGTTATTTAGGCTTGCATCGGGTTAGAAGTGACTAAATAACTAAAATAACCGTTTTTATAAACAATTAGGCACTTTAACACCCCACCACATTCCATTAAAAAATTTCAAGAATACATCTAATATGTTACTTAGCTTGAACAAATTTCTAAAGTCTTAGCACTTTACATGCCCATCACCACAAAAATTTGCTAGATGATTTAGATAGTAGGAGGTTTTCATTTGGTCACAGTTCTCATTGCGATACTTTTGCCATTTGTTTGTGCTGCTCTAATTCCATTGCTTTACAGGCGACTAAGGCGTGTCACACATCTTGGCTGGTTTGTTTTATCTGTTCCATTCATCTTGTTTCTTTTACTCGCTCGCTATATTCCTCAATTAGCCGAGGGTAAAACCTTTATTCATACATATGAGTGGATTCCCTCTTTTAATATAAATTTCACAACTTACCTAGATGGACTCAGTATGATTTTTGGTCTGCTTATTACAGGTGTAGGTAGTTTAGTCATTTTATATTCTATTTTTTATTTATCAACGAAAGAATCTCTTCATCACTTTTACTGCTATTTATTACTATTCATGGGCGCTATGCTTGGCGTTGTTTTTTCAGATAACCTAATGGTATTATACACATTTTGGGAACTGACAAGTGTTTCATCATTCCTATTAATTGCATTTTGGCATCATAGAAAGGCATCTCGAGCTGGAGCCAAAAAAGCGATGATGATTACAGTCTTTGGCGGACTCTCAATGCTTGCAGGTTTCTTAATGCTCTATGTAGCTTCTCATACATTTAGTATTCGTGAAATTGTTGCTAATGTAGAGGTTATACGAGATCATGCCTTATTTACGCCAGCACTTATTCTAATTTTACTTGGGGCTTTTACAAAATCTGCACAATTTCCTTTCCATATTTGGTTGCCTGATGCTATGGAGGCCCCAACACCTGTTAGTGCTTACTTACATTCCGCAACAATGGTAAAGGCAGGCATTTTTTTAGTAGCTCGTTTTTCACCAGTTTTTGGTGGAGAGGCTGTGTGGTTCTGGCTAGTTAGTGTTATAGGCCTAGTTACATTATTCTGGGGTTCATTTAATGCAGTCCGTCAGACGGATTTAAAAGCATTATTAGCCTTTTCAACAGTGAGTCAGCTTGGTTTAATTATGAGTCTCTTTGGCCTTGGGTCTGTTGGTCATTATTATGGCTATGAGGAAAACTCAATTCTTTACACTCAAGCAAGCTTTGCAGCGCTATTTCACCTTGTGAATCATTCGACCTTTAAAGGAGCTTTATTCATGATGGTTGGAATTGTCGATCATGAAGTAGGTACTCGTGATATACGTCGTTTAGGTGGCTTAATGTCTTTCATGCCTATCACTTTTACAATCGCAGTGATTGGTAGCTTCTCAATGGCAGGATTGCCACCATTTAATGGCTTTTTAAGTAAGGAAATGTTTTTTGCAGCAGTATTGGCTATTCGTGATGTAGAAGCATTCTCTATTGCTGATATAGGGTTATTTTTCCCCATCATAGCATGGGTGGCAAGTATCTTTACCTTTATCTATAGTTTGATTTTAATTAGTCGTACATTTTTGGGTAAACTACAACCAGAGAAGATTGATAGAAAACCACACGAAGCTCCACTTGGCATGTTAATATCGCCAATTATTTTATGCTTGTTGGTAGTTGGTATCTTTTTCTTCCCTAATATATTAGGGCATTATATTTTAGAGCCTGCTATGGCTAGTATTTATCCTACATTCCCAACTACAAGTGAGTTAACACCACATATTCATGCATGGCATGGCATCAATGCAGAGTTATTGATGACAGTAGGTGTCATTATTATTGGAATTATCTTATTTAAAACATTAAAAAGCTGGAAGCCACTTTATCGTCTATTTTCACAAAAATATACGTTTAATACGTATTACAATCGAATGATAGAGATGAGTGAAAATGGCTCACAGAGGCTTACCAATAAATATATGACAGGTAATTTAACACATTATTTTATCTATATATATGTGTTTTTTGTTGCACTTATCGCTGGTTATTTTGTTTGGTCAGATGCTATGACCTTTAATTTTGATAAAGATTCCGCTATAGAATCCTACGAGTTAATCCTTGTGTTTGTCATGATCTTTGCAGCTGTTTGGATGATTTTCGCAAAGGGTCGGGTGACAGCCATGTTGCTAAATGGTGTACTAGGCTATTCTATTGCCTTCTTCTTTGTTATCTTCCGTGCACCAGACCTAGCTTTAACACAATTAGTTGTTGAATCGGTCACAACAGCTTTATTCCTTTTATGTTTTAAATATTTGCCAGATTTGATGCCAGAGCTACCACGTAAAAGGGTTCAATGGTCAAAAGCATTGATTTCTATTTTTGTTGGTGCAACCGTAACAATTGTTGGTTTAGCAGTAGTACACTATGATCGCTTTGAACCAGTGGCTACTTACTTCAATGATGCCTATGAATTGGCTGGCGGTTCCAATATCGTTAATACAATACTAGGGGATTTCCGTGCTTTTGATACGATGCTAGAGGTTGTTGTTCTTCTAATTGCTGGCTTAGGGGTCTATGCTCTAACAAAGCTTAAGCCACGAAAGGAGGAAGCAGATCATGAAAATTAATGATGTGATTTTAAGGACCATCACCAAAGCTGTCGTGTTCATTATTTTAACACTCGGCGTGTATTTATTCTTTGCTGGGCATCATGCTCCTGGTGGTGGCTTTATAGGTGGTCTTGTGTTAGCCTCAGGCATTGTTTTGTTGTATCTAGCCTATGATATTGAAACTGTTCATAAAGGGATGCCTTTCGACTTTAAAAAGGTTGCAGCTCTTGGTGTATTGCTTGCAACAGGAACTGCAATAGGTTCGTTGTTTTTCGATGTACCATTTTTAACACAAGCACATACGTATATAGATGTTCCTATTTTTGGGAAATTGGGCTTTTCAACTGTCACTATATTTGAAGCGGGTGTAGCTTTAACAGTGGTGGGGGTTGTTGTAACAATTATTTTAAGTATAAGTGAGGATGAGTAGCCAATGGAGTCTTTAATACTTGTTTTAGTAGGTATATTAGTAGCTGTTGCGACGTACTTAATCCTCTCAAAGCAGTTATTACGTGTTATTTTAGGCACCGCTGTTTTATCTCATGCTGCCCACTTACTGATTCTGACTATGGGAGGTTTAAAAAAAGGGGATGTACCATTATTAGGAGAATCAGAGGGACCATATACAGATGCATTACCTCAAGCATTAATATTAACAGCGATTGTGATTAGCTTTGCTGTCACTGCTTTTGTTCTCGTTTTAGGGTATCGTGCGTACAAAACAAATGGTTCAGGGAATTTTGATGAATTGAGAGGTACGCCTGATGAGTAATATGATTGTTTTACCATTAATTGTACCGGTAATTACGGCTATTTTACTGGTGTTTTTAAAAGAGCATGTGACGCTACAACGCATCATCAGCTTATTAACATTGAGCTTTATTATTATCATCAGCGTCATTTTATTAGTAGAGATTCAAGAACAGGGTGTGATGCGCATTGACTTTAGTGGATGGGCACCACCATTTGGAATCTCATTTGTAGCCGATTCATTTGCGACACTATTAGTGTTAGTTGCAAATATTGTAGCCCTCATTTGTACGCTATATGCAATTTTTACAATGGAGCTAAGATATGAAAAAATGTATTTTTATCCATTTACCTTGCTGATGATAGCAGGTGTCAATGGCTCATTTTTGACGGGCGATATTTTTAACTTATTTGTGTGTTTTGAAGTGATGTTGCTTGCTTCCTACGCACTGATCAGCTTAGGTGGCGAAAAAATTCAGCTACGTGAAGCATTGAAATATGTGCTTATCAATATTGTAGCCTCTTGGATTTTCTTAGTAGCACTAGCTTTTCTGTATGGAACAGTTGGCACATTAAATATGGCCCATATTTCAGTTCGTGTAATGGAGGCAGGAGCTAATCCTCTTATTACAACAGTAGCGCTTATTTTCTTAATCGTCTTTAGCTTGAAGGCTGGACTTTTATTATTCTTCTGGTTGCCAGGCTCGTATAGCGTACCACCAACTGCCATTGCTGCTTTATTTGCTGCTTTATTAACAAAGGTAGGGATGTATGCACTTGTTCGTTCCTTTACATTGCTGTTCCCTAATAATCCTGAAGTCACACACACAGCTCTCGGCATCATGGCTGGAATTACAATTATAGCAGGCTGTATCGGTGCACTTTCAGGTCGTGATGTTAGAACAATAGCCTCCTACAATGTATTAATTGGCGTTGGTTTTATAATAATTGGGCTAGCAGTAGGTACAGAGTCAGCCTTACAAGGTGTTATCTACTATTTAATGCACGATATGATAGCTAAGGCTATGTTGTTTTTAGCTGTTGGCATGATGATCTATCTCACTGGGGAAACAGTAATTGATAAGATGAGTGGACTTATTCGTAACTATCCCTTTTTTGGGTGGTTGTTCTTTATAGCAATGTGTTCACTAGCTGGTATACCCCCACTAAGTGGTTTTTTAGGAAAGGTTTTAATTGGACAAGGTGCGATAGAAGGCGGCCATTTCGTTCTATTAGGTCTAGGGTTTTTCTCTAGTTTAATTGTTTTATATTCATTGTTAAGGATATTTCTTTCTTCCTTTTTTGGCGAAACCATTATTAGCCTAGAGGATGAAAAACCTTTACCTAAACGTATACTGTTGCCTTTAACATTATTGGCTGTTTGCACATTTGGATTAGGGATTGGGGCAGAAAAAATGGCACCATTTGTCACAGATGCAGCTGAAACTCTTTATACACCATCTATCTATATCGATGCAGTTTTAGATGGCGAACAATGGCAAGGTGAGGTGAATAAATAATGGCGATGCAGTTTATTTTAAACTTATTTATCGCAACACTTTGGTTACTCCTACAAGATGAAGTGACACCACAATTTTCGACATTTTTAATGGGCTTTGTTGTAGGTATGGGCATTCTATATGCGATGCATCGCTTTTATGGTACTCAATTTTATATGCGGAGAGTTTTTTCCATTATCAAGTTATTATGGTTGTTTAACTGGGAGCTATTTTTATCAAGCTATAGTGTATTAAGACAAATCACAACACCTAAGTTAAATATTACACCTGGTATTTTCACATATAAAACTGTATTAAAGGGGGATTGGGAGATTACAGCCCTTGCCTTACTATTAACATTAACTCCTGGCTCTGTCGTCATGGAGGTATCAGAAGAGGGAGATGTCTTTTATATCCATGCTATGGACATAGAAGAGTCAAAGGATGCAGTTATACGATCAATTGGAAAATTTGAACAAGCAATAATGGAGGTGACACGCTAGTGATTAACAATATATTACTTCTTGCACTTGCTTTCTTCAGTATTTCCATTGCGCTGTCGTTATATCGTGTTATCCGTGGTCCATCAATGCCTGATCGAGCGATAGCTCTCGATACAATTGGGGTTAATTTATTATCGGCTATTGCGATTGTCTCTATTATATTGAAGACTAAAGCATATTTAGAAGCTATACTTATTTTAGGCATTTTAGCGTTTATCGGAACGATTGCATTTACAAAATATATAGAAAGAGGTGTGATTGTTGAACGTAAATCAAATGATTGAATGGGCAGCAGTTATCCTTATTCTTATAGGTTCCATTGTGAGTGTTATTAGCGCATTTGGAATGATTCGCCTACCAGATGTTTATACACGTTCACATGCTGCTACAAAAAGCTCTACATTATCAGTCTTAACCTGTTTGTTAGGAGCGTTTATCTATTTCTGGGTGCATGACGGTTTTGTTAGTGTACGGCTCATTTTAGGTATTCTTTTCGTCTTTGTGACAGCACCCGTTGCAGGGCATTTAATTTGTCGTGCAGCCTATCGTTCTCGCGTTCCATTAGCCAAGGGCTCTGGTGAAGATGAATTAAAGTCAAAATTGTTCCCTGAAGAACATACTATAAAATAGAAGGAGAACTGTTTGCCCTAAAGCAAACAGTCTTTTTTAAAAATAGAATTGCAAAATTGATGAATAGATTGTTCACAGAGAGTGGGGAAATCCCTGCATAAGAGATGAGAGAGCAGTGGCTAGAAGGTAGTAAACATTGGACATTTCATAACATTCAAGTGAAAGGGAAGTTGATTGGTTTAATCAACTTCCCTTTCAAATTATTCTTGAAAAACTAATTGATACCCAGAGCCTCTTACCATAACAATTTTAGCTGTATGACCTGGAATCGTTTCAAGTTTTTTTCTTAAATTGCTGATATGAACTCGTAAGGCTTGTGTTTGTCCAAAGCTATCCTCGTCCCAAATAAGTCGGTACAGCTCGGCAGCTGGAAAAGCTTGATTGCAATGCTGTGCTAAAAAGAATAAAATTTGGAATTCCTTTGTTGATAAAGTTAATACAGTATCACCAATTGAAACTTTTCCTGAGTGTATATGGAAGTGTAATGTATGAATAATTTTGGTTCCTTCATTTACAGAAGTATGTTCAATTGGTTGTATTAACTTTTTTTGCTGCCTTCGTTCAAGTAGCCGCTCAATTGTTTTTAAGAGTCGGTTGTGGTCAATGGGCTTTAAAATATAATCTATAGCCTGTACATTAAAGGCCTCTAAAGCATAATTTTCATAAGCTGTAACAAAGACAATATCTATATAGCTTGAAACATTTTCTATTTTAGAAGCGAATTCAAGACCAGTCATTTCAGTCATTTCAATGTCTAAAAACAAAATATCAGGTTTTAACATATCAATATTTACTAAACCATCTTTTGGATTCTGGAAGGTTCCAATAATCTCAATAGAGCCACTTGCATTTAGCATGGATTCTAATAAACGAATGGCTAAAATTTCATCATCTATAATAACTGCTTTTAACAAGCTGCTCACATCCTCTATAAAGTAATTATTGGAAATCTTATTTCAACAGTCGTTCCTTTGTTTTCGTGGCTATCAAAATAGATAGTAGCGTTGTTGAATTTTTTTAATCTTTTGGAAATGTTTAAAATACCAATGCCTTGACTAGCTGTTTTCTCACCATTTTGAATTTGCCTTAAAAGCTCTGAAGATATACCAATGCCGTTGTCTATCAGTTGGAAAATCACCATATGCTCTTCCTGCCTTATAACTAATAGTAGCTCGCTAAGCTCTTTTCTGATTTTCAAACCATGAAGAAGGGCATTCTCTACTAAAGGCTGAAGCAGTAAAGGAGGAATAAGGCATTGGATAGGCTCATCCATGCAAATATTAAATTCTAATTGCTCAGGATATCTAGTGCGATGAATATTTACATAGGCCTCAATAAGACTAAGCTCCTTTTCCAAAGGGACAAGACTGTTGGCATTTTCAAAGGCAAAACTATTACGTAAAAATGTAGCAAAATCTGTAATCATTGCCCGTGATTTATCTAAGTCTAAATAGCTTAGTGACAGAATGGAATTTAAGACATTATAAATAAAATGCGGTTTAATTTGTGCCTGTAAAAACGCGGTTTCCATCTTCACTGCTGTTTCTGCAGACTCCTTCAATAAAAGAAGATTGCGTACCCTTGTCTTTAGCTCGGTAGCATCTAAAGGTTTATGTAAAAAATCATTTGCACCAGTTTGAAAGGCTGCAATCATATCCTCTGGGCGAACAGCCGCAGTCAACATTAGAATAGGTAGCTCTGTAGACGTGTAATTTTGTCTAACCTGTTGACAAATCTCATAGCCAGAAATAGTGGGCATCATAATATCTAAAATTAATAAATCAATACTAGGTTGTTGTGTAAGGTACTCAAATACATGGTGTCCATTATCAATTGCTATAATGGAATAGTTTTCTTGTGTCAAAATATCTATTAGTACCTTTAAATTAACAGCATCGTCATCCACAATAAGAATTTTTTTCTTTCCTATTTTTTCAACAATATGTGGGAATGTTAGGAAAGGATGCTGGTATGTTTGGATTGGGATTGATGGTAATTCCTCATTTGTCGGCTGACCTTTTCGTAATTTGAATGAAAAGGTAGCACCTTGTCCGACAATAGAATCAACAAATATTTTTCCACCCTGCCGCTCGACAAGCTCCTTTGTAATATGTAAACCTAATCCACTGCCACCGATTGAATAATTGAATTGTTGGAATGGGTTAAAAATGGTTTTTAAATTTTCTGGTGCTATCCCACACCCCGTATCCTTAACTTCAATCACTAGGAATGACTGTTTCTCATAACAAGTTATATCAATTTTTCCTTCATTTGTATACTTCACTGCGTTATGAATTAAATTATATAAAATTTGGCGAAGACGGTTTTCATCAGCTTGGACAAAGGTTCCCCGTTCTATATGATTATAAATTTTGACATTCTTGCTAATCGTGTAGGAAAGCACTTCTACAGTCATATGTGCAATGGCATATAAATCAACAGATGTCATCCGCAATGTTAATTCATTCTCCTTAAGCTTTGAAAAATCTAGTAAATCATTGACTAAATAGGATAGACGTTCTGCAATATTGAAAATAAGTGATACTTTTTCTTTTTGTTCATCCGCTGAGATAGGTAAACTATCATCCTTCAGCATAGACTGCGAAATGCCTATAATGCCATGTAAGGGCGTTTGGAATTCATGAGAGGTTTTAGCGAGAAACTCATCCTTTAATTTATCTACACGTATAAGTGCCTCCGTTAGCTTGCCTTTTTCTAAATAAGAATCTGCAAAACGATGAGAAATATATAGGGAAAGCATTGTCAGGCAAATAAATGGTAACAATGGTGGTAGAGCACTTAGTTCAAGATTAATATTTGTATTTAACGTTGCAACGATAAAATAAAGTAAAATGGCTAGGGAGCTTAATGTTAAATACATTACTCCTGTCGCGCGTTTGTAAATTGCTATAATTTGCACATAGAAAATATAAACAATATTTGCGAATACATACAATGAGTTGATGTTCTGAAATAGTGAATTAATGGATGTTGGAAAAAATGCAACAAGCATTAGAAGGGTACCTATTGCGCAAAACACTTTCACAACTAAACGGTTCATATGGTTTATTAGAGCACGGTAAAAATACAACAATATAAAAAGGCCTACAGCTATACTAGAGATCATTTGCATTTTCTGAAATGGAGCATATGGAACATTTATAAAGTCTAGTAATAACTTTTCCCCATGAGTAAGGGTGTAGACCCCACTTGCAAAACAAAATATAGAGAAGTAAAGCTGTTCTATACCAAATTTTGAATAAAGATATGAGCCAAAAAAGTAGATAAACATTGTTAAAAAACCTGCTAGGGTAATTAAATCGTAGAATATGGCACCCTCTCGAAGCTTTGCAATACTAGATTGATCCCCTAAAAAAATGGAGCTAATAATTCCTCCTCCTGGTGCATAATCAAAATTGGCTACATGGACAATCACTTCAAGTTCTTTTTTATCAGGCGAAAAATAAGCGGTATATGGGGTATTGTGGGGTATATAGCTGCTATCCTCAGCTGGCTCTCCACTATGTCCAATTCGCTTTCCGTTAATATACAATGCGTTCGACATTCGAATGTTACTCGTTTTAATTCCTAGAATATCTTCAGTATCATCGATTAAAACCTTGAGACGATAAGTTCCACTTTCAAATACAGGTATTTGTTGCCCATCAATTGTATATTTTGTCCAAGCTGAAGGGACATTAACAAGATAGCTTTGATAAGAATCAAAGGCTTCACCGTCCACTAAATGATTCGGGATAAATGCCCACTCCCCATCTAATTTGATAGGCGTATTATCGTGAAATGAATGATGACGTAAATCCATCACACCTTCAATCGCTTGCGGCCCATGCGACTTAGGTTGAGTTAAGAAAAAGGTAATGCCTGCTATCAGCACTGAGCCAATAATAATTGCGAACAACAACGATAATTTTTTCATCGTAAAAATCCCTTTCAAATGATTTATTTGGATTATACAAGATAACTTACGGCATTAATACAAAATTCCTACTAGCGATGAAATCAAAATATTGCGAGCTTAAATAATGGCGATAATCACTATCTCTGAACACTGTTGAAGTTAAGTTGTTTTTACGATGGAGGAATAAATAATGCTAAAACGGAAAATAGTAAAGTTACTTTGTAAAATGAATGAAAACAAAAATAAATTGACTTATCAGAAAATTATGTATATAATATCTAGCTAAAATTTTTTTAGTTTATCTTGATTATTATTTCAAAAGAGTATATCTTAATTAGCAGATAGATTTTTTATTCTTCAATATGAATAAATATCCAATCAGCTATTTTCGAGAAATGTATTCTCATACACAATAAATTATAAATAAAAGGAGTTACGGTTTATGAAGAACAAGTTATTCATCATGGTGCTGGTACTAGTAATAGGTGTACTTGCAGCATGTGGGACTAAAGACAATAATGCAAGCGATACAGGATCTACTACGGATACAGAGGGTAAGCAAGTATTAAAAGTTGGTACTTCAGCAGACTATGCGCCATTTGAATATGTGGATGCAGCAAAAGGCGAAGAAATTATTGGATTTGATATTGATCTAATCAAATTAGTTGGAGAAAAAATAGGCGTTGATATGCAAGTGCAAGATATGGACTTTAACAGTTTAGTGCCAGCACTACAAGCAGGGAAAATTGATGTCGTTATTTCTGGTATGACACCGAATCCAGAGCGTGAAAAAGTGGTAGATTTCTCAGATAAATATAATGAAACAGAGCAAGTAATCCTTGTTAAAAAGGATAGCGGTATTAATAAAGAAGCTGACTTAGCTGGTAAAAAAATAGGTGTACAAACTGCATCTATCCAGGAAAACTTAGGTAATGAAATTGCGAAAAAGATTGATGTAACAGTAGAAGGACGTACGCGAATCCCTGAGATTGTGCAAGATATGATGTCTAAACGTTTAGACGCAGGTATTTTAGAGGGCGGCGTTGCGAAAGGCTATTTAAAAACGAATGATCAATTAGAAGCTTTTCCAGTGGAAGAACAGCCTGAAGATTTCAAAGCAATCGCTGTTCCAAAAGGAAGCGATTTAAAAGATAAAATTAATAAAGCTTTAAAAGAGCTAGCTGAAGAAGGCAAAATCCAAGAGCTAGAAGAAAAATGGTTAGAAAAAGTTGAATAATAATTGCGTGCGATAGCTCTACTTTTGGGCTATCGCTTGTGCTTTTCATTATTATGCTTTAAGCCTCTTCTAAATTTATGTTCGGTACAAAAAACAAAGCCACATCATGATGAAAAAGAAAGGAGGGAGCGCTGTGAATTTAGATTTTACAGCTATCGTACCCTCTATTCCTTATATTTTAAAAGGGATAGGTGTTACACTTCAAATTGCAATCGGTGCATCCATCATTGGTTTTATCGTAGGTATACTTTTAGCATTATGTAAAATTGGTAAAGTGAATTTTTTACGTTGGTTTGCTGATTTCTATACGTCGATTTTCCGCGGTACACCTCTTGTATTACAATTACTAATTATTTATTATGCAGTACCACAATTACTAGATATCCAAATTGAGCCTATTCCAACAGCTATTATTGCTTTTGGTTTAAACTCAGGAGCATATATTTCAGAGATTATCCGTGCTGGTATCAATGCAGTTGATAAAGGACAAATGGAAGCTGCACAAGCACTGGGTATTCCATATGCAAAAATGATGAAGGATATTATTATTCCGCAAGCAGTAAAAAATATTTTACCTTCCTTAGTAAATGAATTTATTACATTAAATAAAGAAACGGCAGTTGTGACAGTAATCAGTGCATTAGATATTATGCGTCGTGCCTACATTGTAGGCGGTTCGACATACCGTTATCTTGAGCCATTACTTTTTGCAGGGGTAATCTATTACATCATGACGCTTGTTTTAACGTTCCTTGGTAAACGAATCGAGAAAGGAATGAGAAAAAGTGATTAAAATTGAAGATTTACACAAATCTTATGGGCAGAATGAAGTATTAAAGGGTATATCAACTGAAGTTAAAGAAAAAGAAGTAATTGCTATTATTGGACCTTCGGGATCAGGTAAATCGACATTTCTTCGTTGCTTAAATTTATTAGAAGCTCCGACAAGTGGGAAGGTAACGATTGCAGGGGATGTCCTGACAGATAAAGGGACAAATATAATGAAAATACGTGAAGAAGTAGGTATGGTATTTCAGCATTTTCATCTTTTCCCTCATAAAACCGTGCTTGAAAATTTAACATATGCGCCAATCAATGTGAAGGGTATAGATAAGACTACTGCTATCAACAAAGCAGAAGAGTTACTAAAGAAAGTGGGTCTGTTTGAGAAGCGTCAAGAATATCCAAATCGCTTATCGGGGGGACAAAAGCAACGTGTTGCCATTGCGCGAGCACTTGCCATGGACCCTAAAGTTATATTATTTGATGAGCCTACATCGGCACTTGACCCTGAAATGGTTAAAGAGGTATTGGCCGTTATGAAAAACCTCGCAGATTCTGGGATGACTATGTTGATTGTGACACATGAGATGGGCTTTGCTCGTGAGGTTGCTGATCGTATTCTTTTCCTTGATGGCGGCAAGCTCATTGAGGATGCTCCTCCAGAACAGTTTTTTTCAGCGCCATCAACACAGCGTGCTAAGGATTTTTTAGAGAAGGTTTTATAATAAAACAAAAGGCATTTAGCTTCTCCCTTAGATGAGAGCTAAATGCCATTTTTATTGAAAGGACCTATCAAAATGAGTCTGTAAGGTTACTAATGTAAATAATTCCTCAATATGATAGGCTCCTTCTGGATGTTTATTGTTAAGGAGCTCGTTAGCTATAAATGTTGCAACTTTCGCTGTTACAAGTGATTCATCGCGATCAAGAAAGTCTAATGTAAAGCTTGCTTCTTTGTGATGTTTTTTCCCAATGGCTTCTATTTGTATGCCACACACATCAGAACCAATTTTTATTTTTTGAATAAGTGAAGCGAGCAAGATTTGGATACGGTCAAATTTTAATAAGTAAGCAATTCTACTCTTTTGTAAAAAGGATACGAATTTATTGAGTGGCTCAACATCAAAGCCTAATCTTGTGACGATAGGAATAGAAGGGAAGTGCTTTGTTAATGTGTGCTGGTCAGAGAAATTAAATTGATACACACTACGTTTTCCAATCTTCTTAAATTTCACGGTTCTCTTATTAGTGAAATTAGCAACTCTCTGATTGCTGTAGCTACTAAAAGGTTTATTTAATTGATGCAATATCCAAAGAATTGCTGCAGTGCCATGCGTATCGCCTGCCCCGAGTAAGATAGAAATATGCAGCTTCTCTACGGAGGATAATTGCTTTGCAGCATGCATGGCCATTAAATTGGTCAATCCTGGAGCCATACCAACACTAAATACGGCTGTTGAATGATTCTGTTCAGCTAGTAAGTGTAGTGCCTCTAACTTTTTAAGGAAGGTATAGCTTGCAGTAATATCGATATACATAATCCCTTTATTTAAGCAAAGCTGTGCAAATGCAGTATCTTTTTGCTCTAAACACATAATGACCAGTGCTACATTTTCTAATTGCTCTGGGTGCATTTTTTTCGACACATCCAATTGTAGAGGTCTTACTAAGTTATTGTGCTGGGCGCAGAAATCCTTAGCCTTTTCTATATTTCTTCCGGCAATCCATATTCTGTTAGGAGAGCTTTGCAACAATAATTTTGCAATTTTCCCTCCTACTTCACCATAGCCTCCGATGATTAAGATATTCCCATTTTTCATAAAGTAGTTTCTCCCTTAATAGCGACTAAAGCGTCAATCATATGTGTTTTAAAATAGGGAAGGATTGTCGTAAAACCAGCCTCTCCTAGTAAATTAATAAGCAATTCAAGAGTAATCGGATGGGTTGTGACGCTAAAGGATTGCTCAAAGCGTTGCCAATGATCCTCACTTATTCCGTTATGAAGCATGGAGCTTCGCCAATAACGAAGCTCGTGTTTGAATGTTGGGGAAGTTAAATCAGCATTAATCGATGAAATAAATAACACACCATTTTCATTTAAGCTATCCGCAATCTTTTGAAGCATTGTTCTCTTTTGGTCAAGGCTTTCTATGAAATGTAAAACCAAATGACAACTAGCTACATCGAAGACCTCATTTACTCTTAAGGATAGTAGATCCTTCTCAACCCACATAATAGTAGGGCGATGTGGTAGCGAGTCAATTTGTTTAGCAGCCAGCTCCAGCATTACCTTTGATGAATCGACTGCTGTGAAATGGGCAGAAGGAAATGATTTGCCTAATGTGAGTAATTCCTGTCCGCCTCCAGCGCCTACCACTAAAAATTTATTTACAGTAGTAAGATCCTGAAGTATATTGACCATCATGTCATAAATAAGGTTATAGCCTATGATTTTTTGTCGAATGGACTGTTGATAAGTGTTGACAGAAGGACTGTCCCAGCTATGTATAGATCTATTCATTAAAATACCTCCAAAAAAATTATTTTTATGCGTTAAAGTTTCGAGAGCAATTCCCTAGTATCTGTGTAGGGCTATTCCCTAAAAATATCTGGTGGACCACCTTAAATAGGTATGAAAATAGTTTGATGTGCTAAACCTCCTATAAGTTGTAATGGCACTCTTTTTGCATATAGATTAGCTCCCATATTAAGAGGAAGTACCCTAAATTGTGCTTGTTTTTTTGTATTTGAGCTAAAAGGGTATCTACTGTTTCCCAGATAATAAATTCAGTATCCTTCTGTTGTTCTGCCAATAGAATGCTTGGAAAAATAGCAGGCGATTTAGGTGCACGAATAGTAGCTTTAAGAGCTTGCTGTTCTTCTGAATTCTCACCACCCACAATTGCTTGAGACGATTTCTCTGAGCAGCCACTAATAACGGAAGTAGCTAGCAAGAAAATAAAAAGTAAAAATTTTCTTCAAAATAGTATTCCTACTTGTTGAACTTCTGTACAATTCAATTAAGAATTATTCTCAATTATAAACTTTCGAAAAAAAAGAACTATCCCATATTTCTGGGGGGAGGTAGGTGTTTATGAAGGAAGCACAATATTGGCAACGAAAATCTGACCATTGCTTAAAGCACAGCAATAATTCATTTGAATATCGCCAATTGATGATCGAAGCTCTACGGACACATATAAATTTTGATGCGTATTGCTGTACATTAACGGATACACATACACTTTTTTCTGTAGGAGCAGTCACTGAACAATCAATAGAGGCGATTCATCAGGAAATTATGGATTTGGAATATATGACAGAAGATGTAAATAAATATGGATTCTTAGTGCACAGTGGGCAAAACATAGGCAGGTTAAGCGATTCCTCTAGTCGAAGCTTTCGCTATAGAGAAGTTTTAATGCCCAATGGTTTTAGTGATGAAGTAAGAGCTGCATTAATTTATCAAGGACAATGCTATGGTTTTTTAACACTATTCAAAAGAGCTGAAAATGAACAGCCTTTATTTAAAGATCAAGATCTAGTGCTTATAAAAAGACTGATGCCAATCATGGGTGAATCATTAAAGAAGTTCCATCATTATATTATTGAGGAGAGGATCCTAACTGTAGAAGGAGAACAAGGCATTGTTATTTTTGATAAAGGGTTAAAAATTCTTTCAAGTAATACCAAAGCTTGTGAATTGCTATCCATTTTAAGAAAGTATGAAAGTTTAGCAGAAATTCAAGTTCCTAAGCCAATTCAAGCTCTCTGTGCAAAACTACTTGCTGACAAGTACAATTCAAATACTTCTTTAATAGTACCTATCAAAGATACAGGCTATATTGCTATTCGGGCATCACTTTTGCTGACAAGCCAACAAGAACAGCAAATCGCTTTATTAATAAATGAAGCATCATCAAGAGAAATGCTCAATTTCTTAATAACGGCCTATAATCTTACCCCCAGAGAAAAGGAAGTAGTATTTGAAGTTATTAAAGGGATTCCTACAAAAGAGATTGCTTATAATCTTAATATTTCAACCTACACGGTACAAGATCATTTAAAGGTAATTTTTCAAAAAGTAAATGTCTCAAATCGAAATGAGCTAGTATGGAAAATTTTTTCCCGCTTCCAATTAGATTAATAAGTTGAACTAACGAATCTGCTAGCTCTCTAGCAGATTCTTCGTGTTGTTGAAAAAAGATGATGTCAACGGCATAAAAAGCGACTTTGCAAGGTGAGCGGTTGATTTCCGTTCCGCCAGCGTCCTTTCCAGGAGGAGTCCGATGAGATGCTTCACTCACTAGCGTTCGCTCTAGGGTCTCCACTGTGACGCTAAATCCCTTAGGAGTACGCTTGCTCCACTCCAATCAACCATGCTGCAAAAGTGTCTTTACCTTATCTTTCATAATAGCTGTAGTGAACAAAATAGCCCATTATTTGTATTACTAGAGAAAGGATAGGCTTTTTTTCATTGTAGAGAAGTGATGGGTGACAACACTCTTCATAAAGAGTAGTGAAGACCTCCACCTTATTTGAAAACCTTTGCTAAAAAGGTAACACTTTTGTGGGTCGGCTTGGAAGGCTACTTGACTCCAGTGGGATAGCGAGACAGGCAAACCCTGCATGGAGTGAAAGCGGCTCGGCGCTCGCCTACAGGAAAACAAGTAGACTGGAATTAAAATCCATTTCTACCTTTCGATCGACTGTTTTGTTTTTCAACACTAATAAGAATCTGGTAGCTTTCTAGTAGATTCTTATTGTTTACTAACATTCAATCAGTAGGTTTGTGATTGGAAGCTATTAAGTTACATCAGTGATAGTTAAAGAAGCCATTAACTATACTTTAGCAACTAGTATCACTAATCATAATAAAAGGTTAAGAAAAATTAACCTAAAAAATGGAATAAATTCATAGTGAAATCTATTGACCTATAATATAATGAAAAAAAGGCTAAAAGACACAAAATAAATGCAATAATAGACTTTTTATTTGGGCATTAAGTATTAGTTATTACCAGGGCTTTAAAAATCTGAATTTTTTGATAAATAAAGCGGAGGAGATATAACAGACATGTGTTATGACTCTATAATCATTAAGCTATTCAAGAAAAGAAGGGGGCGAGAGGATGAAAGTAGAGCTTAAGTCTATTACGAAAGAAGACGAGCCATTCCTTTACGAAGTCTATGCTTCTTCTCGTAGGAAAGAAATAGATTCATGGGGATGGTCTGCTGAACAAATACAGCGCTTTTTAGAAATGTAGTGGTGCGCACAGCAAACCTCATATAGACAACAATTCCCATATGCAAGCCATTGTATTATTACTTCAGATGAGCAATATGTTGGAAGGTTGTTAACAGAAGATTTACCTGAGCGACTACATATAATTGATATTTCTATTTTGCCAAGTTTTCAAGGTAATGGAGTAGGATCTTATCTCATTAGCAATCTTCAGCAAAAGGCAAGAGAAGAAAATAAACCAGTGATATTACAAGTTCTTCATACAAATCCTGCAAGAAATCTATATGAGAGACTAGGATTTCATGTAGTGTCAACTGATGAACTCTATTTAAAAATGAGGTGGCAATAAACGTATCAAGTCTTTTGAAGCTGATTCCCGTCCATTATTAAAAACTAAAGAGAGGTGAATGTGAAGTGCCAATATCAAATACGGCTTTACAGACATATGAAGAAAAGTTACAGCAAACGATTCAGTACTTTTTTAATTTAGAGGGACAGGTCGAAAGTGTCATTGTACACATTGACAGCAGTATCAAAAACTATATTCAAAAAAAAGAAAGGAGATTTTTATTAGCAAGTAAAAAGAAAGAAAAACATCTCGAAGAAGTAAGAATACTACAATCGGATTTACAAAAATCTTTAATTGGTATGGCACATATTAAACAGCTACTTGTCAATGAAATAAACACTTTGCAAAAAAATAACAGAGAGTTACAGCAAACTTTAAAGGATATGCTTCCCCTACTTCCATTTGCAGTATCAAGCATCCCTTTTGAGACAAGTCTTTCTTCAAATGTTCAATTCAACATAGTGCTGTTCCTCTTAATTGAAAAAGAGATAGTAACAAAATTACCCCTTCTAACTGCAACAATTGAATCGAGTCAAGTAAATGAAATAATAGTAACCCTAGACAATTTTGATGTGAACATAAAAGAGCAAATAAATGAAGCAAAAAGCAGTGCTGCTAAATTAATGTCAATCATTATGGATACTAAAATTGAATTGGACAGACAATTTGGCGATGTCGTCTCAAATTTAAATCAAAGTGATAGATTGTCAGAATCGTCCTATACGCAACTTGATTTCATTGCTGAGATTAAAAGCAAGGGTGAGCAGTTGAAAATATGGGCCGATCATTATCAAATGCTTCATACAATGCTTGAAAAAGATATGGAATTCCAAGAGGCTGTACAACTAACGGCAAAAGTATTAAGCGAAAGTTTAGAGGAATCAGCGCAAATCTATCAAAACCAGAGAGTTTTACAAGGAGCTTATCTACTTGAAACAGGCGCGACCTATGTGACATTAGCACAAGATTTAAAGCTTTCTGAACAACATGCAAAGCTATTAGTAGCAGCATACTTATTGCTAAACCAAGAGAGCATAGTAGTAGTTGCTGAACAAGTGAATTTGGAATTGATGGAGATTGAAGCTTTTTATAAAGAAAATAAAGAATTTTTTTCTTTAATTATTTCCTAAACAGAAAGGAGAAAATGCTATGCCAATTTCGGAATACCAATTAGACAATTATGTGAAGGAACTTCAACCCAGTATTAAAAATATAATTGAACTAGAAGACAAGCTTGGAAAAGCCGGTGGAGATATAGACAGTATTTTATCCAAATTAAACGATGAAGGATTTGATCTAGGTGCATGGCTTGGTGACAATCTATTTCGGACAGATAACCCGAAAAGGAAAGAAACAGCTATTCAACTGTTAAATGACTTAAACAATGAATTAAGTAATGCAAAAATTGATTTAAATATTTTAAAGCATGATATTCAAGATGAATTAAATACTTTATTAAAAGAGTATGGGGACTGGAAAACTTACTTTGATAATAGGTTACCATTTATTGCGTTTTCCATAGCTGTACCTAAATTCCAGGCTTTTAATCCCTTTCATCGATTAATGCTAGGGTTTGTATTAACTATCGTATTGAAAGACATATTACTACCAATATTTGAGGTATTAGGGTTAGGTGTTGTAGGTCTTATTGTTGTGGTGGTGTTAATAGATGGAATAATTCAAGGCGAAAAAAGAATGGAGTTATTTGAAAATATCCAAAAAGAAACAAAGGCTGCAATGGAGGATGTTAAAAAGCTAAGGCAGGATATCAATGATGTGCAGGTGCAAGTAAATACCTTTTTTGAAGATGTGGCAAAGAGCTTTCAAGAAACAGGCTTGTTAACAAAGTCATATACAAACCATCAGGAGCTAGTATCGTTCGTTAAACAACAGGCTGGCACATTAAGACGTTGGTCGGATCAATATGATTCGATGAAGCGAATGATTAATAAAGGCTTAGATATTGAATTTTCAGCAGAAGTGGTTGCTGCAAATCTAGTAAATAAACAAGATGATGAAAATGAATTAGACAATTACAGCAAACTGTTAATGGGTGCCTACCTTATTGAAATGGGAGAGCCCAATAGTGTAGTTTCCCAAAAGCTTGATATGTCCCTAGAAAGAATTAAAAAAGTAAAAGCAACCTACATGTTATTTAAAATGCATACACCAGATGAAATTGCACAAGTCTTGGAAATGGATGTAAACGAGGTTATGACAATTCAAGAGACAAATAGCGATTTAATAGCAATTGTTAGCTAAAAAATAATCTTAGAATGGATGGATAATATGGCGATTACAGAAGCAACATTAACAACCTATGTCGAAGAATTACAGCCCGCACTAAAAAATATTTATGAAGTAGAAGATAAGCTTGCTGAATGTAAAGAGGGAATTGATAGCATCATTTCTAAGCTATTGGACGAGGATTTAGAAATTAGTGCATGGCTGGGTGATAATCTATTTCGTACAGATAACCCAGAGCGAAAGGCACAAGCAATTAAGCTTTTAAAAGAGCTGAAAAGTGAGTTAAGTGAAACATCAATTGACTTAAATATTTTAAAGCATGATATCCAAGATGATTTAAATAGTTTGCTAATGGAATTCCTCGAATGGAGAAAATGCTTTAAAAATACGTTGCCACTGATTTCTTTATCAATCGTTGTGCCTTCTTATAAAAAAATCGCTTTAGATAAGTATGTGGCGCTTACATTATTTGTAGTTAATCAATGGATTGGAAAAATAAAAGTGCTGGATAGCTTAGTTGCGAAACTAGGTACGCTTGGTGCAATAGCCGCTGTCCTCTACCTTATTACAGGAATTATTCAAGGAGAATTGCGGAAAGAGTATTTTGAAAATATTCAAGCAGAAACGAATAAGGCAAAAGAGGATTTAACGAAGACTAAACAAGAGATTTATCGTGGACAAAGTCAAGTTAATGCTTTCTTTAAAGATCTTGCAATGACATTTAAAGAGACAGAACTTTTACAAGATACTGTTGTAAATCATCGAGAGCTAGTTTTCTTAGTAAAGGAACAAAATTATACATTACGCAAATGGTCTGATCAATTTAATGCGATGAAACGTATGCATGAAAAAGGGATGGATTTATCAGTGGCAGCGAGTATAGCTGCAGAAGCATTATGCAAAAATGCTATGGATCAAAATGAGTTACAAAAAATCACTAATACTTTATTAGGATCGTATTTGATAGAGAACCATACGGATTTAGCCGAAATCTCAAATACTCTAAAAGTTTCTGGGGATCAAGCAAAGAAAATAAAAGCTATGTACATGTTGTTTACGAAGCATACACCTTCCGAGATAGCAAGAGTTTTGGAAATGGAAATCCAAGAAGTCGAATCTATACAAGAAGAAAATAAGGATATTTTAGCGAGTGTTGCTTGATATTGTTTGAAATTTCAGGAAAGAGGTGAGTGGCAAAGCAAAAATGAAAGATAAAGTGAAATTGCGAGTGGCATTACCTGAAGAGGAAGATACCCTTTATTCATTATTTGTATCTACAAGAAAAAATGAATTTGCCATATTAGAATTGGATGAGCAACAAATAGAAGGTTTATTACGTATGCAATACGATGCTCAAAAAGCTTCTTATCAGCAACAATTTCCTAATGCCAACTATGAAATCATAATGTATGAAGGTGTAGGTATTGGTAGATTAATAACCGAGGTACAGCAAGAAGTAACACGTCTGATTGATATTTTCATACTTCCTGAATATAGAGGGAGAGGAATCTGTACAGTGCTATTGAGGGAACTTCAACGTATAGCTCTTGAATTGAGATTGCCAATAGAATTAAATGTTTTGATGGGGAATCCTGCACAGAGGTTGTATGAGAGATGTGGGTTTGTTGTTATGGATGAAACGTCCCCGTATTTACTAATGATTTGGGAGGTTGATAGATAAGTGGATATTCGATAATAAGGGTGTTTGAATTTAGTGAGATTATTTGATAGTAATTTTGAAAAATAATTTATAAGTGAGAAGGGAGAATTTAATAATGGAAGCTTTTGTTGGAACTATATTACCTTGGTCTTTAGATTGGGCTCCTAAAGGGTGGTTATTATGCCAAGGTCAGGAATTGCCAATAAACCAATACCAGGCAATTTATTCATTAATAGGTGCACAATATGGAGGGAATGCTACAACTACGTTTAAATTACCCGATTTACGAGGTAGGGTGCCAGTAGGAATGGGGAAAGGTGTAGGATTAACAAATAGGCAAATTGGACAAATGGCAGGTAGTGAAAATGTGACCTTGCAAACAAGTCAGATACCACCACATAATCATACTGTTACATTAAATAATACATTTAGTGCAGGAATTAGTGGTGGAAGTATTAGTAATGGAGCTTGTGAGGTTACTGTGAATTTACCAAATAATGCAACCACGGTAGCAGGGAATACGACATCAGTGCCAGGTTCAAATACATGTTTAGGTGTAGCAAGAACGACTGCTAACCAACCTATAAACATATACAGCACAAATGCACCTGATATAACACTACAGACTAATTCGGTGCAGGCAACAGGAACGGTAACAGGAACGGTAACAGGAACCGTAAATGGAACGATAACAGGAACATCGAATACTGGCGTAACAGGCTCTGGCATTCCTGTTGCGAATATGCAACCTTATCTAGTTATAAACTATATTATATGTTATGAGGGAATTTATCCGATGAGACCATAATTAGGAAGAAAACTAAGAATTTTATAATGCTAATTTTTTTCTAAACGTAAATGCATTATTTAATAATTTTATATTTTCAGAGGGATGTGTAGTATAGAACATCTCCGAAGAGGAGTCTTTAACTGTAAAGTCTTCAATACTTGATTTGTATAAACAATCCTTACAATCGGGGAGATAAATTTATTTTGAGGAGAGGATTGGATGGAAAATAAAAAGTGGTTGAAAATTATTACCGTATTTGTAGTTGGGTTATTGTTTTTTAATTTATTATCTTTTGGTGGATTTGCAGATATAGAAGTAAGTGCAAGTACGGATATAAATGTGGTGTCAGGCAAGCAATATTCTGCTTCAAGTTTAGAGGGAGAATGGGCAACAGCCGATATGGCTTTTGACGAAGATAAGATTACTTATTGGGGTTCTGATATAAGTAAGGGTGAAATTACTGAGAGTAATCCCGCTTGGTTGATGGTGGATCTAGGTACACCGCATACGATAAACCGTTGGGTCGTGATAGGATCTGCATCCTATGACCCTATTACAAACATTGGATATTATAGTATAAAAAATATAGAGCTAGAAGGTAGTGATGATGGTGTTGATTTTACTCCAATCGATTTCTCTGACAATAATATAGAAGTTGATTCTAGTGAGAGTACAACAACTATTGATAAATCACTTTCTTCTCCGGTAACATATCAATATTTTCGAGTTAAGGTTACAGATTCTTCTTCGACTTTTGGCGATAAATTAACAGCCATGATTTATGAGTTTGAATTATGGGGGTCTCCAGTTGGTGAAATAGTAGATGCCGAGACGCCAGCAATCGGGACGCAGCCAGTAGGAACAGCTGTGAACCAAGGAGCTACCAGTCCAACATTAAGTGTAGGGGCAAGTGTAAATGATGGAGGCATATTAAGCTACCAATGGTACAGCAACACGACGAATAGCCCGAGTGGAGGGACTCCAATTAGCGGAGCAACAAATGCGAGCTATGCAGCCCCCACCTCTACAGTAGGCACGATGTATTACTATGTAGTAGTAACAAACACAAATAGTGGAGTAAGTGGCAATCAAACTGCTACAGCGAC
>NZ_JAVGCX010000026.1:0-55235 GCF_052928325.1 Lysinibacillus sp. BSL11
TACAAAGTCTAGTGATGATGGCAAAGAGGTCACACCCGTTCCCATACCGAACACGGAAGTTAAGCTCTTTAGCGCCGATGGTAGTTGGGGGCTTCCCCCTGTGAGAGTAGGACGTCGCTAGGCAAATAAGTAACCACTGAGAACTCAGTGGTTTTTTTGTTTATATAGAAACCTATAAAATGTTAAAGTTTAATAGAGCGATAAAAATAAACAAAGGGGTGCAATAGAGTGGCAACAGGACAATGCAGTAAGGAAATCAATATACAAAAAGAAAAATTAGAGAATTTTATTCAAAATAGAGAACAATGGGCTGTTTTAATACCAGGTTATTTACATCACGAATTAATAAATGAAGTCGATATGATCTGGGTCTTCCAAGGAGACTTTGGCATAATTCAGAAAGCTGTTAAAGTAAAACTTAAAGTAAAAAAATCTGATGCTCATCAAATACAGTTTGATTTAGAGGGTTTATCTGATCCGATAATTGGTAATGGTTCTTTTGAAATAATACAAAATCAAAATGAATCACCACAACTGATTGGTAATTTAACAATGAAAGCTAGTGGATTTTTAGCAGGAATGATGAATCCTGTATTAGATAATTTTGTACCTCGACTGATAGAGCAATTAGTGGAAGCAATGGCCATTCAAGCATTACAAGACTAGTGATATGAAAATAAGTGGTGAACCGATTATTACAGATAACAGCAATAATCGGTTTTATTTTAATAAGCAACTCTTACTGCTGCAAAAAAGATGGTTTAGGTATAGATGACTCTATTTTTGGATGAAGCGTCAACGATAATGACATCAAGCTGTGATTAATTTTGATGAAAAGGTTGTTTACTAAATAAAGTGGATTACCTGTGAAAGGATAGCTTTTTTCTCTCCTTATAATTTCGTATAATTAAACGAGAATCTAACGAAAATGGGTGTTTGTTTTGCAAAAGAAAAAACCAATTATAGAAGGGTTAGAACGTTTTCGACAGCAACAAAATATTTCTTTTCATGTCCCAGGTCATAAGCATGGCGAACTGTCCCATCTTCCTCAAGCATTTAAGGATGTAATGCGTTATGATGTAACTGAATTATCGGGATTAGATGATCTACATTACCCTGAGGAAATGATATTAGAAGCCGAAAATTTATTGGCAGATACATATGGAGCAACGAAGAGCTTCTTTTTAGTAGGAGGGTCTACTGTTGGCAATTTAGCAATGATTTATGCTACTTGTAACAAAGGTGATACCATTATTGTTCAGCGTAATGCACATAAATCAATTTTCCATGCTATTGAACTTGTTGGGGCTAAGCCAATTTTTGTGTCGCCGCTATGGGATGAACGGACAATGTCGGCGACACATGTAACTTATAGAGATTTAAAAGAAGCCGTAGAAAATTATTCAGAGGCGAAAGCAGTAGTTTTAACATATCCTACTTATTATGGGATGACTTCGAATGAAATACAGCAACAAATTGCTTATTGTCATGAGAAGGGAATACCTGTATTGGTGGATGAAGCACATGGCGCTCATTTTAATGCATGTACGCTATTTCAGCCATCTGCATTGACACTTGGAGCAGACGTTGTTGTTCAATCAGCCCATAAGACTCTACCTGCTATGACGATGGCTTCTTTTATGCATGTTAAGTCGCAATTGATAGAGGCTGACAAAATACATCACTACTTACGCATGTTACAATCTAGTAGTCCATCTTACTTATTATTAGCATCATTAGATGATGCTCGCTATTATGTACAGACATATATGGAGAGTGATGGGGCATATATAATAGAAAAAAAGAATCAATGGGTAGATGCATTACGAGCAATTGGATCATTAGAAGTAATTGAAGTAGATGATCCACTTAAAGTATTGTTACGTGTTAATGGTTATAGTGGCTTTCAATTACAGGAGGCATTAGAGGCAAAGCATGTGTATGGGGAACTGGCAGATGCCAATCAGGTTTTATTTGTGTTACCTTTGCTGAAGCAAGGACATACCTACCCATTTGCTGAAATCAGGGTTCGTATAAAAGAGGCTATATCAACGCTATTAAACACAGCTAAAACAGATAGCATAACGGCTTCTCAAACAGCCTATCATTTTGTACCGATTACTGAGCCTCTATATACCTTTAATGAGGTTGCATCATTAAAGAAAGAATGGTTACCATATATGCGTACAATGGGGCGAATTTCAGCAAATATGATCATTCCTTATCCACCTGGGATACCATTATTAGTACCAGGAGAAAGAATAACAGTAGCTAAGTTAAGTCAATTGGAAGAGCTACTAGCAGCAGGTGCAACATTCCAGGGGAATCATCGTTTAGCAGAAAAAATGATTCAGGTTATTAAATAGTTGGAGGCAATCACAGCATGAATAGCAATTTATTTATTACATTTGAAGGACCAGAGGGAGCAGGAAAAACAACGGTCATTCAAATGATAGCAAAGCGATTAAAAGAAAAAAATATTGAAGTTCTAGCAACAAGAGAACCAGGTGGAATTGAGATTGCAGAAAAAATAAGAACGATTATTTTGAATCCTGCACATACTGCTATGGATGAACGAACAGAGGCATTGTTATATGCTGCAGCAAGAAGCCAGCATTATTTTGAAAAAGTACGTCCTGCATTAGATGCAGGGAAGTTAGTGATATGTGACCGTTTTATCGATTCCTCTTTAGCCTATCAAGGATATGCAAGAGGTATAGGTGTCAATGAGGTGCTTTCTATTAATGAATTTGCTATTGGGAAGAAATTACCTGACGTGACCATACTATTTGATCTTGCTCCAGAGGTTGGCTTAGCGCGTATTCATGCAACTGGCAATCGGGAAGTAAACCGCTTAGACGTTGAAAGCTTGCCGTTTCATCAGAAGGTACGTGAAGGATATTTACAATTAGTAGAGCAGTATCCAGAGCGAATACGTGTAGTCAACGCAGATCAAGATATTGAAAGTGTTGTGGAAGATGTATGGTTATTATTATTGGAAGCAATGCAGTAAATGCATGAAGTTGTCTACAACAATGTGATATAATGATACTATCCATTAATTTATCTTCACTAAGAGGGCATCATTTGTGGAAGTACCTATTAGGTCTGACACACCTTTGTGTAGATACATTATGTGTTTAGGGAACCTTGTAGATGTCTCTTTTAAAACTTTCTTATAGAGTTTTTATGTCAACATGCTGATGTTCCTCTAGTTCAACAGTAGTTTAAACTTCCGATGAACTAAGATAATTATTTATAAGTTAAGGCTTAAGAATAGAATTGAAATCTATCTAGTGAATTTTATAAAAGGGGTGAGTGCGAATGAAGTTAGTCGTAGCTGTAGTGCAAGATCAGGATAGCAGCCGCTTATCAAATGCTTTAACGAAAAATCAGTTTCGCGCAACTAAATTAGCGAGCACAGGAGGATTTTTACGTTCAGGAAATACGACATTTCTTATAGGAACTGAAGACTCTCTCATACCCAAACTTTTAGATATTATTCGGGATAATTGTCGGGCAAGAGAGCAAATGGTTGCACCCGTTTCTCCGTTAGGAGGAAATGCTGATTCCTATATACCTTACCCTGTGGAGGTAGAGGTGGGAGGAGCTACCGTATTTGTTTTACCGATTGAACAATTCCATCATTTTTAAAAAGTAGCCTCCGAAGCTAAATCATTAATTATTTGTTACTATTAAACATTTTATTTAAAAACGATTATGCCTAGGAGAAATAGATAAAACTGTGGGGGCGAAACTAGCTTGAAGATTAATCAAGATATACGTGTCGGGTTAAATACAAATCGCAAAGAGCCACTACAAAATAATAATCAAAATAACCGATTTGGAGATATGGTCGTCAAGCAAGGTAATAAGCTGCAAACAGAACAACTCACGCGTTTGTTAGGGGATATATCTACTGCAGGGGACCGAGTAGCTAGATCACGTAATTTACGAGAACTTGCTAGGTTTAAAATGCTTGTTAAACGATTTCTACAAGAGACAGTAGAACATGGTATGGAGTTAAAACAATCACATACTTGGAATCGTTTTGGTGAAGGAAGACGTCTGAAAATCATTGAAACCATTGATACACGTCTTGTCGAACTTGCACAGGATCTTTTAGACGAAGAAAAGGAAGCAATAGATCTTCTTGATAAAATCGGTGAAATTAAAGGCTTACTAATTAATTTATATATGTAAAACCCGTGTCTCGTTCTCATTTAGGCGCGGGCTTTTTTCAAATGTTGATGTGGCTACTCGTCATTAAAGTAAACAACTGCAATATTTCTTTACAAGAGTGCAAGAAAGTATCACTTTTTGTTGTAGAGACAGGAAGGAATTTAAATGTATGGCCAAGAATGTTGAAGAGCTACTCACACTGCAGCCAGTCGTAATGAAGCAGCTTCAAACAATATTTGACAAGAATAGATTAGCACATGCATATATTTTTGATGGCGAAAAAGGGACAGGCAAGGCAGATATTATGCACTTTTTTGTCAAATTAATGTTATGCGAGAAACCAAATGGAAATGTTCCATGTGAAACATGTCGAAATTGCAAACGTGTAGATTCGGGAAATCATCCAAATATTCATCAAATTTATCCAGATGGTCAATTCATAAAAATTGATCAGATGCGAGAGCTCATCGGAGAAATGAAAATGGTGGGTGTAGAAGAAGGACGTAAGATTTATGTGCTTCATCATGCAGACCGTCTTAATACAGCCTCTGCAAATATGATACTTAAATTTTTAGAGGAGCCAGAAGGAGAAGTAACTGCCATATTACTAACAGAGCAAATGCAGTCAATACTTCCAACTATCCGTTCTCGTTGTCAACATATCAAATTTCAAAAAATGCCACGTCATGTTTTGTTGAAGCATTTACAGGAAAATAATATTTCTCATTCAATGGCTTCAACAGTAAGCATGATGACAAACGAGGTAGAAACAGCGATATTTTTAGCAAATGATGAGCAGTTTGCACTCGCTCGAAAAACAGTGTTAAAATTAGTAGAGGCCATTCGGCAAAATGTACACGAAGCATTGCTTATTGTGCATGAAGAGTGGTTGCCTCACTTTAAAGAAAAAAGCGAGATGGAGCAAGCATTGGATTTACTACTATTTGCTTACCGTGATATAGTGTCAATAAAAGCTAATCCCGAGGCAGCTTGTACTTATCCAGACATGTTACCACTATTTAAAGAAGTTGCGCTATATTCCACTTATGAGAGATTATCAAATCAGATGGAATCTATTTTACAAGCTCGCGCCTCTTTACAGCGTAACATGAATAGGACGTTATTGATGGAGCAGTTAATGCTAAATCTGCAGGAGGGATATACATTTGTATAATGTAGTAGGAGTCCGCTTTAAAAAGGCGGGTAAAATATATTATTTTGATCCGGCATCATTTCTACTAGAAGATAGTCAATATGTTATTGTAGAGACAGCCCGCGGTGTAGAGTATGGAAAAGTAGTTGTCCCTCAAAAGGTAGTGGGTGATAATGATGTTGTATTACCACTAAAACAAGTACTTAGACCAGCAGATGATCGTGATCGTATACAAGTAGAGGAAAATGCAGCGGAATCAAAGCGTGCATTTGAGCTCGCTAGTACGAAAATTATAGAGCATAATTTAGAAATGAAACTTGTAGATGTTGAATATACATTTGATCGTAATAAAATTATTTTTTACTTTACAGCTGAAGGACGAGTTGATTTTAGGGATCTAGTAAAAGATTTAGCCTCGGTTTTTAGAACACGTATTGAACTTCGTCAAATCGGTGTGCGTGATGAAGCCAAGCTTTTAGGTGGTATCGGTCCATGTGGTAGAATGCTTTGCTGCTCCACATTTTTGGGTGATTTTGAGCCTGTTTCTATTAAAATGGCTAAAGATCAAAACTTATCATTAAATCCTTCAAAAATATCTGGCCTTTGTGGACGTTTAATGTGTTGCTTAAAGTATGAAAATGATGAATATGAAGAAGCAAAAGAGGGCATGCCAGATGTTGGTGAGATAACAATGACACCAGATGGCCGTGGGAAAGTAGTAGGGCTAAATGTGCTGGAAAGACTTATTCAAGTATATTTACATGAGCAGGAACGCACAGTTGAGTATACACTAGAAGAACTGCTAGCATGCGAAAAAAATCTTATTTAAGATAGAGAATTTAACGAGGTGGCTTGGGTGAAGGACCGTAATTTCTTAGATACCGTTATGGAGTTCGAACAACAGCTCGAAGCAATGCAGGAGCAATTTGGTGCATTGAAACAATTTGTAGCGTTAATGATGGAAGAGCATAAGGCGCTTGAAACAGAGAATCATCACCTACGTACACGTCTAGAAGAACTACTTTCTAATACAAACTCCGTACAAGCTGCTGAAGTAAAGAAAGAGAGTCCGCTAGATATTGGTGAGGGATATGATAACTTAGCTCGCCTCTACCAAGAGGGCTTCCATGTTTGCCATGTTCATTTTGGAAGTTCACGTAAGGGTGAGGATTGTCTGTTTTGTCTATCATTTTTAAATAAACAAAATGTGTAATAAAAGGCTGATTCCCGCTACGGTGGTGTCAGTCTTTTGTTTTGTAGTGTAGGAGGAGTAAGCATGGAAAAATGGCTAAAAGGTGACGAGCGGTTAGATTATTTGTTGGCTGAGAATTTACGTATTATTCAAAGTCCCTCTGTCTTTTCGTTCTCATTAGATGCAGTACTGCTTTCGAAGTTTGTCAGTATTCCTTATCATAAAGGAAAAATGGTTGATTTATGTTCAGGAAATGGTGTGATACCACTTTTTTTAAGTGCACGTACAAAGGGACAGATAACGGGAGTAGAAATTCAGCCACGTTTATTTGAGATGGCAGAGAGAAGTATCCGTTACAATCAGCTAGAACAGCAAATTCAAATGATTCTTGGAGATGTTAAAGAAATACCGAAACAACTTGGCATTGAAAAGTATGATGTGGTTACCTGTAATCCACCCTATTTTTTAGCACATGAAGCAAGTGATAAAAACCTTAGTGAGCATCATGCCATTGCACGCCATGAATTGTATTTAACATTGGAAGAAGCAATTCAATCAGCAAGTAAATTATTAAAGCAAGGGGGCAAGGCCGCATTTGTCCACCGACCAGGGCGATTATTAGATATTGTGACAGCTATGCGAGCAAATCGCTTAGAGCCTAAACGGATGCAGCTCATTTATCCGAAGGAAGGGAAAGAGGCGAATACATTATTAATAGAAGGAATAAAAGATGGAAAGCCTGATTTAAAAATTCTGCCGCCGTTGTATGTTTATGATGCTAATAATGAATACACGGCAGAAGTGAGAGAAATTCTTTATGGAAAAGAGCAATAATCACTACTTTTATGTGTTAGAGTGTGCTGATCAAACTCTTTATGCAGGGTATACAAATAATATAGAAAAACGTGTTGCTGTACATAACGCTGGTAAAGGAGCAAAATATACAAGAGCTAGAGGTCCAGTGAAATGTATTTATAAAGAAATATTTGAGACAAAGCAAGCAGCAATGCGTGCTGAATATGCCTTTAAGCAATTAACAAGAACACAGAAAATTAATTATATAAGGAGGGGCGAATCGTGAAATCACAAAAAAGTACAATACACGAACAGACAGGTTGTTTATATCTGGTAGGAACACCTATTGGTAATTTAGAAGATATGAGTGTGCGTGCACTTCGCATTTTAAAAGAAGCCGATATTATCGCGGCAGAAGATACTAGAAACACCAAAAAGCTGTGTAACTACTTTGAGATTGAAACACCGCTAATCAGCTACCACGAACATAATTTAGCCGTAGGTGGAGAAAAATTGTTAACATTACTACAGGAAGGAAAAACAATTGCATTAGTAAGTGATGCAGGTTTACCTTGTATTTCTGATCCAGGTGCAGATATAGTTGAAAAAGCAATTGCTCAAAACTTTTCTGTTGTACCAGTGCCAGGGCCTAATGCAGCGATTTCAGCATTAATTGCATCTGGGTTATCGCCACAGCCATTTTTCTTTTATGGATTTTTGAATCGCGGAAAAAAGGAACGTCGCCAGCAATTAGAACAATTAAAAAAACGCCAAGAAACGATTTTACTATATGAGGCACCACATCGCTTAAAGGATACATTAAAAGATATGGAAGCTATACTGGGGGAACGTCGTATTGTTTTAGCTCGAGAGCTGACAAAGAAGTTTGAAGAGTTTTTAAGAGGTACTTTGTCTGAAGCTATAGAATGGTCACAAACAGAGGAAATACGAGGAGAGTTTTGTATTGTTCTTGAAGGTAATAGCTGTGTAGAAGAGGAAGATCATGAAGAAGCCTATTGGCAAAACATGTCCATTGTTGAACATGTTGATTTCATTATCAATCAATCGAATGTATCTTCAAAAGAAGCCATTAAAGAAGTAGCTAAGTTAAGGCAAGTGTCAAAGCGAGATGTTTATAATGAATATCATAGTGATTAATAGTAAAGAGTTACCTTAATAGGGTAGCTCTTTATTTTTATTTAGTTAATGACTTCGAAACTTAAAAGTTGAAAAGTAATAATTTTGAGACACAATTTTAAATTGATAATAATTGTAAATAATAGTAACCTAAAATAGAAAGGTCTGACATGGACATTATAAGGGATTAAGAAATTGGTTATATTAATAAACAGAAACACCTAAATCACTGTTTTGATTTAGGTGAGTAACTAATTATTTTTTTAAGTTAGATTGAATTTCTTTAACTAACATTTCAGCGCCTTCTGGACTTAAAATTAATTTGCCTCCAACTAGACGGAAGTTATCATCTGAAACTTCACCAGTAACAGCACATGTCATATTAGGCATATATTTTTTTAAGATGATTTTATCATCATCCACATAGATTTCTAAAGCGTCCTTTTCAGCAATACCTAGCGTACGGCGTAACTCGATAGGAATTACTACACGACCTAACTCATCGACTTTACGAACAATCCCTGTTGATTTCATAATAGATTTCCTCCTAATTTATAAAAGTTATATTGGTATTTCGTCAAATTTCGACATTATTTCTTTGTCTGATAGTTATCATACCAAGTAATGCCATAAACGTCAATTAATTAATGCACTAATATTATGGTTTTTAAAAAAATTTTTTGAGAAGAATGCTGGTATTTTAATTTTTTTAAAAGGTTTTTAATAAATATTTTTGTTAATAGTAAAAAAGGTTCTTATTTAAGTCATTTAATGGATTAAATATATTATTCGACAATTTTCGCGTTTAATAAACTTTCATTGAAACGAATTTCGTACTTCGTTAGAATAGAAAGTATATTGTAAAACAATGGAGGCAGTTCTAGTGAGTGAACAACAAAAAACATTCTATATAACAACACCCATTTACTATCCAAGTGGGAAATTTCATATTGGTACGGCATATACAACAGTAGCATCTGATACTATTGCACGCTATAAACGTTTAAAAGGTTATGATGTACGCTTTTTAACAGGAATGGACGAACATGGCCAAAAAATTCAAGAAAAAGCAGCAGAAGCGGGTAAACATCCTCAAGATTATGTAAATGAAATTGCAGATGCTGCGAAAAAACTTTGGGGGTTAATGGATATTTCTTATGATGACTTTATTCAAACAACCCAGGATCGACATACGAAAGCTGTCGAAAAGATTTTCCAAAAGTTTTTAGATAATGGTGATATTTATAAAGGTGAGTATGAAGGCTGGTACTGTACACCGTGTGAATCATTCTTTACTGAGACTCAACTAGTTGACGGGAACTGTCCTGATTGCGGTCGTCCGGTGCATAAGGTTAAAGAAGAATCGTACTTCTTTAATATGAAGAAATATGCAGATCGTTTATTAGCTTATTATGAAGAGAACCTTGAATTTATTGAGCCAGAATCACGAAAAAATGAAATGATTAACAACTTCATTAAACCAGGACTAGAGGATTTATCGGTATCAAGAACATCCTTCGACTGGGGAATTAAAGTACCAGGAGATCCAAAGCATGTTATTTATGTGTGGGTTGACGCATTAACGAATTATATTACAGCCTTAGGATATCTATCAGAAGATGAATCATTATTCAATAAATATTGGCCAGCAGATGTACATGTAGTTGGGAAGGATATTGTTCGTTTCCATACGATTTATTGGCCAATTTTCTTAATGGCACTAGATTTGCCATTACCGAAAAAGGTATTTGCTCACGGTTTTATTATGATGAAAGACGGTAAAATGTCTAAATCAAAAGGTAATGTAATTTATCCTGAAATGTTAATCGAGCGTTATGGTCTAGATGCGACACGTTATTTCCTATTACGAGAATTACCATTTGGCTCTGATGGGGTATTTTCACCAGAATCATTTATTGAACGTACAAACTTTGATCTGGCTAATGATTTAGGGAACTTATTAAATCGTACAATTTCAATGATTAATAAATATTTTGATGGTATTATTCCGACAGAAAATCTTCAACCGACAGAATTTGATGCAGCTTTAAAAGAGCAAGCTGAGTCGGTACGTATTAAATATGAAGAAAGTATGGAAAAAATGCAATTTAGTGTTGTTCTTGCAGACTTATGGACGCTTGTTTCCCGCACAAATAAGTATATAGATGAGACACAACCATGGGTGTTAGCAAAAGAGGAGTCAGACAAGCCAAAATTAGGTGCAGTTATGCGAAATTTGGCAGAAAGCTTACATCAAATCGCTGTCATGTTGCAACCATTTATGACAACAACTCCGAAACGTATGATCGATCAGTTAGGATTAGATGACAAATTCTTAGCATGGGATACAATTGAAACATTCGGCAATACTATTCCAGCAAACATTAAAGTGGTAGAAAAAGGGATACCGATTTTCCCACGCTTAGAAAATGAGGTTGAGATTACTTATATTCGTGAGGAAATGCGTGGCTCTGTGAAAACACCACAGGATGAAGAAATTAAAAAGGTAGCAAAAACTGAAGAAAATCCAGAAATTCCTGAAATTACTATCGATGATTTTATGAAAGTTGACTTGCGAGTAGCTACTGTGACTGCATGTGAAACTGTTCCGAAAGCAGATAAATTATTAAAGCTTCAAGTTGATCTAGGATATGAGCAACGTCAAGTAGTTTCAGGTATTGCGAAATTCTATACACCAGATGATTTAATAGGTCAAAAAGTAATTGTCGTAGCAAATTTAAAACCAGTGAAATTACGTGGTGAAATATCACAAGGAATGATTTTAGCTGGTGAGAAAGATGGAATTTTAAAATTAGCATCAGTTGATCCTAAACTCGAAAATGGTGCAAAAGTAAAGTAATGAACTTAAGGAAGGCCTGCTGAATATGAATTATTCAGCAGGCTTTTCAAATCTGTTAGAGAAAATGGGATTAAATTATTTTGAAATAATTTATGGTGCGTGAAAAATATACTTTTATGGGTTTAAAGAACTACTTTAGGTAATGTCGATTAAGTGGAATGTCACAATGTCGAATAGTTTGTAATGAAATTGTAATGACCACGAAAAATATGAAATAATAAATTTTAATAAAATCAATGTTAGGAGAATGAAGATGTTTATAGATACACACGTACATTTAAACGCAGATCAGTATGAGGAAGATCTTCAAGAAGTGATTGATAGAGCTCTTGAAGCTAAAGTAGAAAGAATGGTAGTTATTGGTTTCGACCGTAAAACCATTGAGAGAACAATGCAATTAATAGAGCAATATGATTTTGTTTACGGTGTCATTGGCTGGCATCCAGTAGACGCGATTGATTGTACTCAACAAGATTTAGAGTGGATTGAGCAATTAGCTTCACATCCAAAAATAGTTGGCATTGGTGAAACGGGATTGGACTACTATTGGGATAAGTCTCCAAAAGACGTTCAACAGGAACTTTTTCGCAAGCAAATTCAATTAGCTCAAAAGATCAATTTACCAATCGTTATTCATAATAGGGATGCAACAGGTGATGTTGTACAAATTTTACGTGAAGAAAATGCTGCATCCGTAGGGGGTGTTATGCACTGCTTTAGTGGAAGTGTAGAAACAGCGCGTGAATGTATAGCTATGAATTTTATGATTAGTCTTGGGGGACCAGTGACATTTAAAAATGCACGTCTACCAAAGGAAGTAGCGACAGAAATAGCTCTTGAGCACTTGATGATTGAAACAGACGCTCCTTATTTAGCTCCACATCCACATCGAGGTAAGCGCAATGAACCCGCTTTCGTGCCTTTAGTTGCTGAGGAAATCGCACGTTTGAAAGGGTTGACAATTGAGGAAATTGCACAAGCAACTACAGCCAATGCGAAAAATTTTTTTGGGATTGACAATTAACTAGCTTAGATGCCTCCAATACAGGGTTTGTGGTTGGCAAAAAACAAGAAGTCAATTTTCAGAGAAATACTTTCGGGTTGACAGTGCCAAAACTAGTCCGTATAATCCAACCTTGTATTAAGGAGGCGTTTTTTCATGTCAAATAATTCCATGAAAAACTTGTTCTTAGGATCATTGAGGAGTAAGCAAACAGTGATAAGAATTATTTCACTTGTCCTGTTTGTGTCTGTAATCTCTTTCGTGCTTTATCAGGGTACGAAAAAATCCGTTAAGCTTGAAGCAAATGGAGAAACAATCGAAGTATCAACACATGCCAAAACTGTAGAACAATTATTACAAAATCAAAATATAGATATAGCAGAGCATGACAAAATTTCACCCTCTCTGAACACCAAAATTGTTAATGGATTAGCAATTACATGGGAACAGGCAAAAGAAGTAACTATTTCAGTTGATGGAAATCAGTCAAAAGTTTGGACAACTGAAACACTTGTGAAGGACATTTTGAAGGAAGCAAATATTAAAGTATCTGAACATGACTCTTTAGCGCAAGGTCTAGATACTGAACTAGGAGCAGAAAACAAAATCGATATTCAAAAAGCGTTTCAAGTAGCGCTTGTCGATGGCGTAAATAAAAGACAAGTATGGTCCACTTCGACTACGGTCGCTAACTTTTTAAAACAACAAGGAATTCAGCTAAATGAATTCGATCGTGTCGAAAATAACCTGGAGAACGTTATTACTCCGGAGAGTAAAATCACAGTAGTTCGCGTAGAAAAGGTTATCGATGTAGTGGAAGACTCTTTAGATTTCGCAGTTGAAAAGAAGCAGGATGCTTCATTGCAAAAGGGGAAACAAAAAGTAGTAGCAACGGGCGAGAAGGGTTCGGTTTCTCGTACGTATGAGGTTGTCAAAGAAAACGGTAAGGTTGTGGCAAAAAACCTGCAATCTGAGAAAGTATTAAAAGAGCCGAAGAAACAAGTGGTTGCAGTAGGCACAAAAACAATCGTTGCAAGTGCAGCAACTGTGTCACGTGGTTCTGCAGAGCCTGCTAACGGTAAAGAATTTTACGTAACGGCAACAGCATATACACCATATTGCAACGGTTGTACTGGTACATCAGCAACTGGTATAAACCTACGTTCAAATTCTGGCTTGAAGGTGATAGCAGTTGACCCTTCTGTTATTAAGCTAGGATCAAAGGTTTGGGTAGAAGGCTATGGAACTGCTATAGCTGGGGATACTGGTGGGTCAATTAAGGGTAATAAGATTGACATACTTGTACAAACAGATGCTCAAGCACGTAACTGGGGACGTAAGAAAGTGCGCGTTAAAGTATTAAATTAAAAAAATTGTAAAATTAATCAAAATGTTTTTCACAAATGGAGCTTTCCTGTTTTGACTGGCGGGAAGGCTTCTTTATTATTTTTTAGCAAATGATGCTGTAAGGTATGTAGAGAGTAAGTTGAATAAGATAAGCTCATCTGGACCTTGTATTCCTGTACAAATCGTATAGAGCAGTTGTAAAATGGTCAGAAGATAAGGTAGATAGAAAAGAGGAGCCTTTTTGCAAATTAAAGAAATTATTGTTGTTGAAGGAAAAGATGATACGACAGCTATTAAACGTGCTGTACAAGCAGATACTATAGAAACAAATGGATCTGCAATTTCTGAAGAAACGTTAAAGCGAATTCAGCACGCCCAAGAAAAACGTGGAGTTATTGTATTTACTGATCCAGACTATCCAGGACGTCGAATACGGGCCATTATCGAGGAGCGTGTAAAAGGGGTGAAGCATGCCTTTTTACCAAAAGCGAAAACGATTGCTAAAAACGGTAAAGGGTTAGGGATTGAGCATGCTGCTGATGAGGATATACGTGAGGCATTACAACATGTCTATACCCCTATACATGAGGTGCTAAACAAAGAGGTAATTACACTGGAAGATTTAATGACTGCTCGTTTAATTGGACATCCACAAGCAAAGCAGCGTCGTGATAGACTAGGGGAAATCTTAAATATAGGTGCTACAAACGGTAAACAACTTCATAAAAGATTGAAAATGTTTCAGATTACAGAGGAGCAATTTGGTGCGGCTATCGCACAGTTAGATCAGGAGGAAAATGATGCATAAGGATATTGCGACACCAATTCGAACACAAGAAATTTTAAAAAAGTATGGGTTTTCATTTAAAAAAAGTTTAGGTCAAAACTTCTTAATTGACCCGAACATTTTGAGAAATATAGTGAGTCACGCCAATTTAACTGAGAATAGTGGCGCAATTGAAGTTGGTCCTGGGATTGGGGCATTAACTGAGCATTTGGCGAGAAGCGCTAAAAAGGTAGTTTCCTTTGAAATTGACCAACGTTTATTACCTGTACTAGAAGATACGCTTAGTCCATATAATAACGTGTCTATTATTCATTCTGACATACTTAAGGCAGATGTGGAGAAAGTAATTGCAGATGAGATGCCAGGTATTGATGATATTATGGTTGTAGCAAATTTACCGTATTATGTAACGACTCCAATTTTACTGAAATTACTCAATGACAGATTACCGATCCGTGGTTTTGTTGTGATGATGCAGAAAGAGGTAGCAGACCGTATAACGGCTAAGCCAGGGACGAAAGAATATGGTTCTTTATCAATTGCAATACAATATTACGTGAAAGCAGATATTGCGATGACAGTGCCAAAAACAGTTTTCATGCCTCAACCTAACGTCGACTCTGCAGTAATTCGCCTTATCAAGCATGAGGAACCACCGGTAAAAGTAATAGATGAGGATTTTTTATTTGTTGTAACGCGTGCCTCATTCGTTCAGCGAAGAAAAACAATCTATAATAACCTGCAATCTGGTTTACCAAATGGAAAGGCACAAAAGGATCACATTTTACAGGCATTAGAGCTAGCGAAAATTGAGCCAACTCGCCGTGGAGAAACACTTTCAATTCAAGAGTTTGGGAAATTAGCCGATGCACTGCATCCTGTTTTTGCAAAGTGAAAATTTTTGTTAACAATTTTTCGGATATGTAAAAAAATATATATTTTTTTATAAAAAATAAGTTGACAAGATTTATAAGAGGCTGATAAAATATTATATTTTGTTGACATTTTTGGGCCATTAGCTTATACTTGTTATTAGTGAGGTGTAAGCGAAAATGCCAAAAACTTTAGCGGACATTAAAAAGTCGTTGGATTGTCATTTGGGTAAACGTTTGCAATTAAAAGCAAACGGTGGTCGCAAGAAAACGGTTGAGTGTGCAGGGATACTACGTGAGACATATCGCGCCATCTTTGTAGTAGAGCTCGATCAAGAAGACAATACGTGCAAGCGCGTATCGTATAGCTACACAGATATTTTAACTGAAGCAGTAGAGATTACATTTTTAGACGAAGCAAAGGCTGCTGTCGCAAAATAGTTTCTAGTACTTATTTCTATATTTTAGAAACACTCATGTATATTTAAAATACATGAGTGTTTTGCGTTTTCACGGGCATACTAAATTCGTCAGTTGTTAAAGGAGGAGTTTATATGCCTAGAAAAGGTATCATGTCACCTCGTTTAAAAGAAGAGATCGCAAAAGAACTTGGATTTTATGATGTTGTGCAAAAGGAAGGCTGGGGCGGCATAAAAGCTCGTGATGCTGGTAATATGGTCAAACGTGCCATAGAAATGGCTGAACGGGCAAGTAGTGAGCAAGAGCGTAAGTAGGCTGTTTTTGCTAAAATAGTCATCTTATAAAGTTTCATTCAGCAGGGATGAAAATCCTTACTGACACAACAAATACAACTGACGAGAGAGAGCCGTTACTCCGAATAGGGTAAACGGTTCTTTTTTTCCATTTTCGTATTCTCAATATGGTAAAATAAAATGAATAATCTTGCGCGAAAAAAAGAACTGTTTATACGTGTAGCTATAAGGAGGAAGAAATATGCTTTATGTAAAGGCGCCTGCAAAAATCAATTTAACATTAGATGTACTTTATAAAAGACCCGATAATTTTCACGAAGTGGAGATGGTTATGACAACAGTCGATTTAGCTGATCGTATCAGTCTTGAATCTCGAGAAGATGGTGTTATTCAAATCACTTCAACAGATAATTTTGTACCAAATGACCATCGTAATTTTGCTTATCAGGCAGCGCGTCTCATTAAAGATACATATGGCATTAGACAAGGTGTATCCATTACGATTGAAAAGGAAATACCCATAGCAGCAGGACTCGCAGGAGGTAGTAGTGATGCAGCTGCAACATTAAAAGGGCTAAATGAACTGTGGGATTTAGGTTTATCAATAGATGAATTAGCGGAGCTTGGTGCTAAAATTGGTTCGGATGTTTCGTTTTGTGTTTACGGAGGCACGGCACTCGCTACAGGGCGAGGCGAAAAAATAAAAGAATTACCAGCTCCACCTAATTGTTGGGTTGTACTAGCTAAGCCTAAAATTGGTGTGTCGACAGCAGAAGTTTATGGGGGTCTTAAGGTTGAAGGACTGCAACACCCCAATACACAGCAGATGATACAAGCTATAGAGACAAAAGATTATGAGCTATTATGTTCATCATTAGGAAATGTTTTGGAAACTGTAACATTTAAGCTACACCCAGAAGTTGTGATGTTAAAGGAACAAATGAAGCGCTTTGGGGCAGATGCTACGTTAATGAGTGGAAGCGGTCCAACTGTATTTGGGCTTGTGGATAGTGAAGCTCGTGTAAGTCGCATTTATAATGGTTTACGTGGTTTTTGTGAGGAAGTTTATGCAGTACGAATTTTAGGTGAGCGAAATACGCTTGCTTAGAAACGCAAATTTGTGTTAATTTTACCTATAAATATTCGTGTTTAGGAGAGGGTCGCATGAAATGGAAGCGTAGTGAACGACTAGTTGATATGACGTACTACTTACTAGAACATCCACATCAGCTGATCCCGCTAACTTATTTTTCAGAACTATATCAATCTGCTAAGTCATCCATTAGTGAAGATTTAACGATTGTAAAAGAAACTTTCGAAGAAAAAGGAATCGGGTTATTGATGACAGTGCCGGGTGCTGCAGGAGGAGTAAAGTATATTCCGAAAATGTCCGAGGCTGAAGTACGTTTAGTGATTCAAGATTTAAAAGCAGAGTTAGAACATTCAGATCGATTGTTACCAGGTGGATATTTATTTATGACAGACCTGCTTGGAAACCCAGATTTAATTAATCGTGTAGGGAAGGTCTTTGCTTCTGCCTTTGCAGATCAACAAATCGATGTCATAATGACAGTAGCAACTAAAGGGATATCCATCGCCCATGCCATCGCAAGACATTTAAATGTACCAGTGGTAGTTGTGAGAAGAGATAGTAAAGTAACGGAAGGTTCTACAGTAAGCATTAACTATGTATCTGGTTCTTCCAGAAGAATTCAGACAATGGTATTATCAAAAAGAAGCATGAAGAGTGGACAACGTGTATTAATTACGGACGACTTTATGAAGGTCGGCGGTACAATGAATGGCATGAAAAACCTCTTAGAGGAGTTTGACTGTCAGCTAGCAGGCATTGCAGTGCTTGTGGAGGCTGAGCATGCGGACGAAACATTAGTAGATGATTATTATTCACTTGTAAAGCTTCATGAAGTTAATGAAAAAGATCGAACAATTGCATTAAGTGAAGGTAACTATTTTTCTAAAAGGGGACATGACAAATGAAAGTAGTAGCAACAACAAATGCACCAGCAGCAATCGGACCATATTCACAAGGTATTATTGTTAACGGAATGTTTTATAGCTCTGGTCAAATTCCATTAACAGCTACAGGTGATTTAGTGGAAGGCGATATAACTGTACAAACAAATCAAGTATTTGCTAATTTAAAAGCGGTTTTAGCGGAAGCTGGAACTTCTTTAGATAATGTTGTGAAAACAACGGTCTTTATGAAAGATATGAATGACTTTGTAGCGATGAATGAAGTTTATGCAAATCATTTCGGTGATCATAAACCAGCTCGTTCAGCTGTAGAGGTAGCCCGTCTTCCGAAAGATGTAAAAGTAGAAATCGAAGTAATCGCAATCGTAAAATAATTAAAACTTGTTAAGCTCACTAAAAAGATCCTTTATTCTTTTTAGTGGGTTTTTTTACGCTGACAAACAATTGTCAAAAATTACGTATATAAGAAAAAATATTATTCTAATAAGTATTCAAATTTTTTAGAAAATTTGATAGACTATGAAAAGGAAAATATTCGGTAATTGAGAATATGATATTTTCATTTAGGCATCCAAGAAGAGAGGTGGTGAGAAAATGGAAGTTACTGATGTGAGATTACGTCGGGTACAGACGGATGGTCGCATGCGTGCGATTGCTTCCATTACACTTGATAATGAGTTTGTTGTTCACGATATTCGTGTCATTGATGGAAATACTGGTTTATTTGTAGCTATGCCTAGTAAACGAACACCAGATGGGGAGTTTAGAGATATTGCTCATCCAATTAATTCTGATACTCGAAATAAAATTCAGGAGATCATTTTAAACGAGTATCATAACTCTAGTGAAGTAGAGGAAGCTGGTAAAGAGGAAGAATTAGAGGGAATCGGTGTGTAATAAATAGTAAATAACTTACTTTTTAAGGATATGTTACAAACTGATGGTAAAAAAGATAGGAAGAACTCTTCTAGTTGGAAGGGTTCTTTTTATTTTGATAAAAAGATAATATGAGCAATTTCAGGATATACTTCATGACATTCGAGCATAAGGTGCATTGGATTTAGGAATTCATGTTTTTGTCAACTCTACATGCCTTGAAAATAGATGAATTTTGCTATATAGTCATAAGAGAAAATGAGCGTATTGGAGGACTTACTGATGAGCAATGTTTTTGCTGTCATTTTGGCTGCAGGTCAAGGTACACGTATGAAGTCCAAATTATATAAAGTGCTCCATCCAGTATGTGGGAAACCAATGGTACAACATGTGGTGGATCATATTCAGACGTTAGATGTGAATCGCATTGTAACGGTTGTCGGACATGGTGCTGAAAAAGTGCAACAACAGCTTGGTGAAAAAAGTGAGTATGTGCTGCAGGCTGAACAACTAGGTACAGCGCACGCTGTGCAACAAGCAGAGGCCATTTTAGGTAATGAAGAAGGTACAACGTTAGTTGTATGTGGAGATACACCACTAATTCGTCCTGAAACGATGCAAGCTCTATTCGAACATCATCATGCAAAGAATGCTAAAGCAACTATTTTAACTGCAATTGCTGAAAACCCAACTGGCTATGGCCGTATATTACGTGGCAATAACGGACAGGTGGAGCAAATTGTTGAACAAAAAGATGCTTCAGCAGAGCAGCAATTAGTAAAAGAAATAAACACAGGCACATATTGCTTTGATAACAAATTATTATTTGAAACATTGAAACTTGTGAAAAATGATAATGCGCAAGGTGAATATTATTTACCAGATGTCATTGAAATTTTACAAAAGCAAGGTGATATTGTTGAAGCATATGTCACTGATGATTTTGAAGAAACACTAGGTGTTAACGATCGTGTGGCTTTGTCACAAGCCGAGACATTAATGCGTACAAGAATCAACGAGAAACATATGCGGAATGGTGTAACAATTATCCATCCTGAAACAACGCATATTAGTGCAGATGCAGTTATTGGGCGTGATACGGTGATTCAACCTGGCTCAATGATTGAAGGTGCTACTGTGATCGGTGAAGATTGCATTATCGGTCCAAATACTCAAATCATAGATAGCCGCGTTGGTGATCGTACAACTATACATTCTTCAGTTGTCCGTGAAAGCGCTATTGCAGAGGATACTGCTATTGGGCCATTTGCTCATATTCGACCACTTTCAGACATCGGTAGTCATGTGAAAATTGGTAACTTTGTAGAAGTGAAGAAAAGCAAGCTAGATAATGGCTCGAAAGTTTCACATTTAAGCTATATTGGCGATGCCGAGATCGGTAGTAACGTCAATATTGGTTGTGGTTCCATTACAGTAAACTATGATGGAAAAAACAAGTTCAAAACGATTATTGAAGATGATGTATTTGTAGGATGTAATACTAACTTAGTAGCGCCAGTGAAAGTTGGAAAAGGTTCATTTATTGCAGCAGGTTCTACAATTACAAAAGAAGTTCCTGAAGATGCACTTGCCATAGCTCGTGCAAGACAAGAAAACAAACCGAATTATGTAAGCAAATTAAATTCAAAATAATTATCAACTAAACAGGAGGCCATCATGCCGTATCATTATGCAAACTCACAATTAAAAATATTTTCACTTAATTCTAATAATCCATTAGCTCAAGAAATTGCGCAGGAAATGGGCGTAGAATTAGGTAAATCTTCTGTTAAGCACTTCAGTGATGGAGAGATTCAAATTAGCATTGAAGAAAGTATTCGAGGTTGTGATGTGTTTATCGTGCAGTCTACTTCTGCACCTGTAAACGAACATTTAATGGAGCTTTTAATTATGGTAGATGCAGTTAAACGTGCATCTGCTCGTACAGTAAACGTTGTAATGCCTTATTATGGTTATGCACGCCAAGACCGTAAAGCAAAAGCGCGCGAGCCAATTACAGCTAAATTAGTGGCAAACCTACTTGAAACTGCTGGTGCAACACGTGTTATCGTATTAGATTTACACGCACCTCAAATCCAAGGTTTCTTCGATATCCTAATCGACCACTTAATGGCAGTACCATTACTATCTGATTACTTCAAATCTAAAGGTATTCCAGGAGATGAGATCGTTATTGTTTCACCAGATCATGGTGGGGTAACACGTGCTCGTAAAATGGCTGAACGATTAAAAGCACCGATTGCAATTATTGACAAACGTCGTCCGAAACCAAACGTTGCGGAAGTGATGAACATTGTTGGTAATGTTGATGGTAAAGTGGCAATCTTGATTGATGATATTATTGATACAGCAGGTACAATTACGATTGGGGCAGATGCGTTACGTGCTGCTGGTGCAAAAGAAGTTTACGCTTGCTGTTCACATCCTGTATTATCTGGTCCAGCAATTGAACGTATTGAAAACTCTGCTATTAAAGAATTAGTAGTGACAAATACAATTCAGCTATCAGACGAGAAAAAATCTCCAAAAATTACAGAGCTTTCTGTAGCTAAATTAATGGCGGATGCTATCTCTCGCGTTTATGAAAATAAATCTGTAAGTACTCTATTTGATTAATAAATATTGTAAGTATAAGACCAATCTACTCTTTGAGTAGATTGGTCTTTTCAATATAAATTAGGCACTATTTTATCAAGGCGAAGAAATAGATGAGTGTTTTATGTGTGAGCCTTCTCACAAAGGGGTATAATAATAATGTGTCTTAATAATATTTACTCTACCTTAAACAAATAGAGCTAAATATTATCATAGCCTACAACGAATTATTGTTGAGGCGTAAATAATTTTCTTGGAAGGGGAATAAAGAAGTATGAGTACAGTATTAAGTGTTACAAAGCGCGAAACTGGGCATCGTTCAACATTAACCCAACTTAGAAAAGGGGGAGCCATTCCTGCAGTTATTTACGGCTACAAAGTAGATTCAACCCCAATTTCTATTGCTGCAAAAGATTTTAAAAAGTCCATTCAAAAAAATGGGCAAAATAGTGTGTTTTCGCTAGAGTTAGAGGGGAAAAAGGTGAATGCTGTTGTGTCAGAGATTCAGCAATGTTCATTGAAAGATGAAGTAAATCATATTGACTTTTTAGCCATTAATATGGCGGAAGAGCTAGAAGCTGATGTCCCGATTAAATTACTTGGACAGTCAGTTGGCGTGAGTGAGGGCGGTATTCTAATGCAGCCTAACTTAGAATTAAAAGTAAAAGTAAAGCCAACAGAGTTACCTGAATCAATTGATGTGGACATTTCATCGTTGAAAATTGGGGAATCCCTAACAGTAGCAGATATTCGCGATGCTACACCTGTTGAAATTATTAGTGAAGATGATTATATGTTAGTAACAATTGTGGCACCTGTTTCTGTAGAGGAAGAGGCTACAGAAAGTGAAGAAGGGCAAGAGACAGTATAAAAGTAATTGACGCTTAAGGCTAATAAGAAGGCTATAGCTTTCTTGTTAGCCTTATTTTTTTATGCCTTTTAATAATTGTACAAAATGCTTTCTAGGTGTGCTATATGGTAAAATAATGACTATTAGATTGGAAAGAAGAGAGGTACTTATGAAAATTATCGTTGGTTTAGGAAACCCAGGTAAACTGTATGAGCATACAAGACATAATATTGGCTTTGATGTTATTGATGCGTTAGCAGAAAAATGGGGAACACCTTTAACAAATTCAAAATTTAACGGGATGTACACTACTGTACATCGACCAGAAGGAAAGGTTCTACTTGTTAAACCATTAACATATATGAATTTATCAGGGGAATGTGTTGGTCCCCTAATGGACTATTTTGACATAGAGGTAGAAGATTTAGTTGTCATTTATGATGACTTGGATTTAGAGACAGGTAAATTACGTCTGCGACAAAAAGGGAGTGCAGGTGGTCATAACGGCATTAAATCGTTAATTCAACATTTAGGTACTCAGGAATTTAATCGTATTCGAGTGGGCATTAATCGTCCGCCAGCGGGCATGAAGGTAGCAGACTATGTTTTAGCTAAATTTTCGAAGGAAGACCAAGTTCTTATGCAAGACGCCATTGTAAATTCTGTAAACGCTGTTGAAGCATCTCTTTCAAAGCCGTTTCTTGATGTGATGAATCACTTTAACGCAAGCAAATAGATGGAAGTAATAAAATTTCTGTTAAAGTTTTTGGATAATTGGCATGGTGTAAGGTGAGTAATGAACTGCCTTACACTATTATTACAGCTAATACTTGTAGTGAATAGTCTTAGCTACAGGTAAAAATTAATTCTCTAATTTTCAAGTTATTACAATGATGATGACAGTGAAAAGTGCATAATCCTTTTTATAAATGTCTATACTTTAAGTAGAAAGCTGCTTAAAGGAGGATGATTTGGAGATGTCAGTTCGCTATCGATGTCGGCATTGTGAAGTAGAAATAGGGACACTACCATTTGATGCAGATGATACAATTCGAAAGTTGCATATTTTCGAATTAGGAGAAGCGGATGATTATGTTGAGAAAGATCAACATGGTCAAACGACTGTGCACTGCATTTGTGAGCAATGTGAGGATTCGCTGAGACAATATCCAGATTATCACGCACTCAATAAATGGATTCAATAATTGGAAGGATGCTTTGACACACTTATGTGTGTTCAAGGCTTTTTCCATTTCATAAAACAGCCATTAATAGAGATATGTAAAATAACACTAGAATAATAGAAATAAAAATATAGAATTTATGCTGAAAGGAGCTTGACTGTGGAGGTTTTACGACAGCTTGTGTCGCAAGATAAACATATTACATCATTTTTAAAGGAAATTCAGAGCGGTCAAACTGCATCACAGCTTATAACAGGTTTAACAGGAAGCGCACGCCCAGTAATGGTTGATGTGTTATTTGAATATGTAAAGAAGCCAATCTACATTATCTCTCCTAATCTATTGCAGGCACAAAAAATGGCGGATGAGCTTGTTGGACTATTAGGTGAGGAACATGTTCACTATTATCCTGCGGATGAATTTATTGCAGCCGATCTTTCTGTGGCTTCACCAGAACTTCGCGCGGAGCGAATCGCGACGCTCGATTGCTTAGCTAGAGGTGAGAAAGCCGTATATGTAATACCTGTGGCTGGTCTACGTAAAATAATGCAACCAAAAGAACACTGGCTACACTATTTTTTACAAACCGCATTAGGCGAAGATGTTGAAATTGATAAATGGTTGCAAACATTAGTTGAGATGGGCTATGTACGGAATTCAATGGTGACATCACCTGGAGAGTTCGCATTACGTGGAGGAATTTTAGATATTTATCCACCTTATTTAGAATCACCAATTCGTATTGAATTATTTGATACAGAGGTTGACTCCATACGAACATTTTCAGCAGATGACCAACGTTCTATTGATAAATTACAAAAAATTCGTATTCTCCCTGCTTCAGAGGTCATTCTTACAAAATCAGAAAGACAGGCATTAGCAGACCGTTTAGAAGTGGCATTAGCAGCCAGCCTAAAGAAGGTTAAAAAGCAGGAGACAAAAGAACTTCTGTATCAGCATATTCAATATGATATTGAGTTGCTACAACAAGGGAATTTACCTGATTATGTAAACAAGTATGGCTCATTATTATACGATAAAACAGCCTTTTTAGGAGATTACTTTGAACATGATGGTATTGTACTTTTTGACGAGCTTGGACGTATTCAAGAGGTAATGGATGCATGGGAGCGTGAAGAAGATGAGTGGTTTTTATCTTTAATCGAAGAGGGAAAAATGGTTCACGATGTCAAACCTGCCTTCTCATTAAAAGAAATATTGGCGATGTTGTCACAACAAAAGCTTTCATTTTCATTGTTTTCGCGAACATTTGCAGGGATTACGTTTAGTAAAACAACCAACTTTTCTTGCAAGCCAATGCAGCAATTTCATGGACAAATGTCCTTGCTTCAAAGTGAGGTTGAACGCTGGTTACTAGGCAAATTTACAGTTCTCATCATAGCAAGGGATAAAGAACGAGTGAAAAGAGTTCAGCAAATGCTTGAAGAATACGATATTCATACAACAATAGGTGAGCCAACAGAACCTGGTATTTATATTGTAGATGGTGGCTTGTCGAGTGGCTTTGAATTGCCCCTACAGCGTTTAGCAATTGTAACAGAAGACGAGCTCTTTAAACAGCAGGTAAAGAAAAAAACACGCACACAAAAAATGACCAATGCTGAACGTATTAAAAGTTATACGGAAATTAAGCCAGGTGATTATGTTGTACATGTTCATCATGGGATTGGTAAATATATTGGAGTAGAGACATTAGAGGTTAATGGTACACATAAGGATTATCTGCATATTCGATATCGTGCAGACGATAAATTATATGTACCTGTTGAGCAAATAGACTTAATCCAAAAATATGTGGCGTCAGAGGATCGAGAACCAAAGCTACATAAATTAGGTGGAGCAGAGTGGAAAAAGGCGAAAGCGAAGGTATCCTCTGCTGTACAGGATATTGCGGATGATTTAATAAAGCTGTATGCAAAGCGTGAAGCAGAGAAAGGGCATGCTTTTACACCTGATAACGATGACCAGCGTAATTTTGAAGCAATGTTCCCCTATGAAGAAACAGAAGATCAACTACGTTCAATTGTTGAAGTAAAACGAGATATGGAACGTGAACGCCCTATGGACCGTTTAGTCTGTGGTGATGTAGGCTATGGTAAAACAGAGGTAGCCATTCGTGCCGCATTTAAGGCTATTCAAGATGGAAAGCAAGTGGCATTCCTTGTCCCTACAACCATTCTAGCCCAGCAACATTATGAGACTATTCGTGAGCGCTTTCAGGACTTTGCCATTAATGTTGGATTGTTATCTCGCTTCCGTTCGAAAAAGGAGCAAACAGCAACATTAAAAGGCTTAAAAGAGGGCCGAGTCGATATAGTTATTGGAACACACCGTATTTTATCTAAAGATTTAATTTTCCAAGACCTTGGTCTGCTAATTGTGGATGAAGAGCAACGTTTTGGTGTGACGCATAAGGAAAAAATTAAGCAGTTAAAGACAAATGTCGATGTCTTAACTTTAACAGCTACACCAATCCCAAGGACACTTCATATGTCCATGGTAGGGGTCCGAGATTTATCTGTTATTGAGACGCCTCCTGCTAATCGTTTCCCAGTTCAAACATATGTGATGGAGCACAGCGGTGCATTAGTACGAGAAGCTATTGAGAGGGAAATGGCACGTGGCGGACAAGTATTTTATTTGTATAATCGGGTAGAGGATATGGCTCGAAGGGTTGAGGAGATTCAAGTGCTGGTCCCTGAAGCACGGATAGGCTTTGCTCATGGAAAAATGACTGAGTCAGAGCTAGAATCAGTGATTTTAGCCTTTTTAGAGGGCGACTATGATGTGCTTGTTACGACAACGATTATCGAGACAGGTGTCGATATACCGAATGTAAATACATTAATAGTCCATGATGCTGATCGCATGGGCTTAGCCCAGCTCTACCAATTACGCGGGCGCGTTGGACGTTCTAACAGAGTAGCCTATGCATATTTTATGTACCAACGCGACAAAGTTCTGACAGATGTAGCGGAGCAACGTTTACAAGCAATTAAAGAATTTACAGAGCTTGGCTCAGGCTTTAAAATTGCGATGCGAGATTTATCTATTCGGGGCGCAGGAAACTTACTTGGAGCGCAGCAACATGGCTTTATTGATTCAGTTGGCTTTGATTTATATTCACAAATGCTTCAGGATGCCATCGCGGAACGTCAAACAGGCGTGAAAAAAGAAGAAAAGCCAGATATTGAAATTTTGCTGAGTATTGATGCCTATATTCCAGACGCTTATATTCCAGATGGTTATCAAAAGATCCAAATGTATAAACGAATTAAAGCCATGGATCAGGTGGAGGAGTATGACGAAATCAGGGAGGAATTAGAGGATCGATTTGGCGATCTTCCAATTGAAACAGAGCGTTTACTTCGAATAGCACGAATGAAAGTTTGGGGCTTAGGTGCGGGAGTAGTATCTGTAAAGGAGAAGCAAAAACTTATTACAATACTATTATCAGAACGAGGGACGGCAAGTGTCGATGGCAGTAAGATTATTGAAGAATCGATGAAATTCGAGCGTGCTGTTGGTTTTGGTATGGATGGCATGCAGTTAAAATTAACAATAGATGAACGCAAGATTGGGAAATATCAACCCTTTGATATGTTGGAAGAACTAATGCAAATTATTGATAATGCAAAAAAGCAGCAATAGTAGTTAAAAGGCTCTTCTTATCTTTTACTGTAAAAGATAAGAAGAGCCTTTTTCATGTTGATTCAGTAATCACCATCTCTCTCATATTTGCTCACAGGAATAATGGAATTTTTCCAATATTTTTATGAATTAATTATAGAAACTTATTACTTGGGTAATCTAATAAGGAGTTGATTGATGTAATACCGTTTTTTTTGAAAAAATTGATGGTTGTGAAATCCTTTTTCTTCAGTTTTTGCATAGATTGCTCAAATAAAAACCATACTATCATTGAATAAAAATTTCATTGTAGCGAAAGCGAGGCATTAGAATGAAGGCAACAGGAATTGTTCGTCGTATTGATGATTTAGGGCGTGTAGTTATTCCAAAAGAAATTCGTAGGACGCTACGTATTCGTGAAGGCGACCCGCTTGAAATTTATACGGACCGTGAAGGCGAAGTCATTTTAAAAAAATATTCTCCCATCAATGATCTGGGGGAATTTGCAAGAGAATATGTTGAAACACTTTATGAAACAATGGGCACACCGGCATTTGTCACTGACCGTGATGAAGTAATCGCTGTTGCAGGGATTGGGAAAAAGGAATATATAAATCGTCGCATTACGTCCTTTGCGGAAAGCTTTATGGACGAGCGCTCCACAAAAATTGAAAAAATGGAGACAACGATTGAAATTGTCCCTGGACAATATGAGCAAGTGAAATCATATTGTGCGACACCTATAATGGTGAATGGTGATCCTATTGGCTGTATTATCGTCTTGTCTAAAGTACACTTTGTTGGTGAGGTAGAAGTCAAGGTAGTGGAAACAGCTGCAAACTTCTTAGCAAAACAAATGAATAGTTAATGCATGGAAAAGTTATTGCGATGACCTTTAAGGCTGAACAATAACTTTTTTGCGTACATAAAGATGAATCGTTATAGGAACAGTAGTGCCACCTTGCACGTCAAACTTTTGAGATATGCTATACTATTGGCATTGTTAAGAAGGAAAGAGGGCAATTTATGTCGCAACGTTTTGGTATGAAAAGCTACATGAAGGGTGCCGCCTTATTGACGATAGCAGCCCTTATTGTAAAAGTTCTTAGTGCCATTTACCGTGTGCCTTTTCAAAATCTAGTAGGTGATGAAGGCTTTTATATCTATCAACAGGTATATCCAGTTATTTCAATCTTCGTTGTTTGGACATCTAGTGGCTTTGCTATAGCCATTTCTAAAATGCTTGCAGACAATGATTGTATTGTTGATACAATAGAACGTGATGAAAGACGTCGTACTATAACACAGGTAGTTTTCAGGTATTTAACGGTATTATCACTACTGTTTTTTGCCATTTTATTTGGAGGTGCTGGAAGGATTGCCTATTTGATGGGAGATATTCAATTAGCACCACTTATTCGTACAGGCTCCTTAGTAGTATTGGTTATGCCAGCGCTGGCTATTTTAAAAGGTAGCTTTCAATCTAGAGCAATTATGGAGCCCATTGCTTATGCCCAAGTACTTGAACAAACAGTGAGAGTAACTGTCATATTAGCAGGTACCTTTCTTATTATGACAACGACGAAATCACTTTATGGTGCAGGAAGAATGGCTGTTATCGGTACAGTAATTGGAGAAATTACAGCATTGTTATTACTTGCTTATATCTCGCATAAACGATTTGGTCTACTGCAAGTTAAACAGCATCTACATCGTAATTCAAGTTTACCTATCATTAAAGAGGTCACATGGCTGAGTTTGAGTGTCAGTATGAGTGGTCTACTACTACTCGGCTATCAATTGGTCGATTCATTTACAATCTATTCTTCATTAATTGATAATGGCATGACTCCTACAATAGCGAAGGAAACGAAAGGGATTTATGATCGAGGACAACCGTTAGTTCAACTAGGTGTTGTCATTGCATCCTCATTGTCGTTGGCCATTGTGCCACTTGTCGCCCATTTGTCGAAAAAACAAGCGGGACGGAGTGCAGTGCCATTCATACAATTAACATACAAAGCATCCGTCCTGTTCGGCTGGTCTGCAGCACTAGGCTTAATGCTAATTATGCCTTATTTAAATGAAATGCTTTTTAAAACCAATTCCTTATCGGAGGTATTGATTGTCTATGTATTTCAAATTGTCCCTTTGTCAATTATCCTTACATTTACAGCGATCTTACAAGGCTATGGGAAATTAAAAAAACCTGCGTTATTTCTTATAATCGGTTTTCTAATAAAAATGATTTTAAATGTACGATTAATTGGTGGATTAGGTGTACTAGGAGCTGCCATCGCTAATGATATAGGATTATTATTATCAGCAACCTTGCTAATTATTTATTTAAAAACATTGACTGGCATTCAATTAGCTTCAGGCGCATTTTATAAAAAGGTAGGTATAGCCTCTTTCAGTATGACAATCGTCGTTCTTATATGGTTACAGCTAGTATCGTCCTTTTTAAATCACCTGATGTCTTCACGTATAATAGCCATGGTGGCGGGTTTGACAGCAGTATCTATTGGGGCGTTTGTTATGCTAACAATTATTGCAAAGAAAAGAGTACTAGTAGAAAAAGAATGGTATTTACTGCCGTTTGGACGTAGAATGGCCGTTTATCAACTTTGGCTAAATTCAAAGAAGTAGGTGTAAATATTGAATACATTATCAATTATTGGTTTAGGTGCAGGTGACTTTAATCAGCTGCAAATGGGTGTTTATAAAAAATTAAAGGCTGCAAAAAAATTATATGTACGGACAGTGGATCATCCGGTTTTAGAGGAATTAGCAGCAGAGGGTGTGGCATTCGAAAGTTTTGACAATGTGTATGAAAAACACGATACATTTCAACCTGTTTATGCGGAAATAGCTGATTATCTTATGAAAGCTACCGCTGTTGAGGATGTTATGTATGCTGTGCCAGGGCACCCATTAGTTGCAGAGCAAACAGTGCAATTACTTATTGCCGCAGCAAATGAAGGGAAAATTGAGTTAGTCATTGAAGGTGGTCAGAGTTTCTTAGATCCCATTTTTGGTGCCTTAAAAATCGATCCAATTGAAGGCTTTCAATTACTTGATGGTACTAGCTTTTCAATGCATGACATTAACATGCGTCAGCACATCTTGATTGCTCAAGTATACGATACATTCAGCGCATCAGAAGTGAAGCTGACGTTGATGGAGAAATATGATGATGAGTATCCTGTGACAGTTGTGACAGCGGCTGGATCTTCACAGGAACAGATTGTCACAGTGCCGCTCTATGAACTCGATCAAAGTGTAGAAGTAAATAATTTAACAACAGTCTATGTACCACCTGTAAAATCACAGGAGGAGTCATTAAGAGATTGGACAACATTCCGCCAAATCATTGCAACGCTGAGAGGCCCAAATGGCTGTCCTTGGGATCAAAAGCAAACACATGAGTCGTTGAAAAAATACTTACTTGAAGAAGCACATGAATACTTGTCAGCGGTTGATGCTGAAGATGATTTTGCCATGATTGAGGAACTTGGCGATGTGTTGTTACAAGTATTTTTACATGCACAAATAGGAGAAGATCAAGGCTACTTTACACTTGAAGATGTGTTAGCTTCAATTAGTGAAAAAATGATTCGTCGCCATCCACACGTTTTTGGGGATGTTGCAGTAGAAGATGCGGAGGGTGTTGTGGCTAATTGGGAGGCCATCAAGGCTGAAGAAAAGGGAACTAGCGATAAACCGTTATTAGGCGAAGAGTATAGAGCATCTTCTGCTTTACAAACAGCCTACAATTATCAAAAAAGAGCAGCACAAGTGGGCTTTGATTGGCCAGATGTGGAGGGAGCTTGGGATAAATTTACCGAGGAATGGCAGGAATTTCGCCATGAGGTGACGAAAGGCTCTAATGCGTCCCGTCTTGATGAATTTGGCGATGTATTGTTCACATTAGTAAACTTAGCGCGTTTCTATAAATTATCACCAGAAGAAGCCATGCTACATGCAAATGAGAAATTTGCAAGACGTTTCGGCTATGTTGAGCAACAGGTAAAGGCAAGTGGAAAACCATTTTCCGATTTTACATTAGAACAATTAGATGCATTTTGGAATGAAGCAAAGCAACTAGAAAAGGAGTAAGATTATGAGATTAGATAAGTTTTTAAAAGTATCACGTTTAATAAAACGCCGTACTTTAGCCAAAGAAGTGGCCGATCAAGGACGTATTACAATCAATGAAAAGATTGCAAAAGCAAGTAGTACAGTGAAAGCTGGTGATGAGCTTGCTATCCGTTTTGGTCAAAAAATAGTAACGGCACGTGTAGAAGAAATACGTGATACTGTGAAAAAAGAAGATGCAGCAAAAATGTTTACCATTTTGAAAGAAGAACGACTTGAAAAGATTGAGCCTGAATTTATTGATGATGAGGAATAAAGCTAAATTTATTTTCTGGCCCTCCTCATGTTGTCCCGCCTTTCTTTTTGTAGGTGTAAATATTACACAACTTAAATAAAGTTGTCATTCTTTGAAGGTTGTCCGCATAAAGTGAACAGAAGCTAGGACGACTAAAGGAGGAAAAAAATGACGCTACATCAAGAAAGTAATCGTTACACAATTCCATCTGGAGAGCATATTTTAACGATTCGTAATCGTAAAAGAATGGACATGACTTCTGTAAAATCAATTGAACGCTTTGATCAGGAAGAGTTTTTCATTAAGACGTCCCAAGGGCACTTGTTAATCCGTGGAGAGGAACTGCATATCGTTCATTTAGATGTTGACAAAGGATTATTGACACTTGAAGGGACTGTAAAAACTTTACAGTACGACGAGGAGGAAAGTGGCTTCTCGAAAGGTTTCCTTCATAAGTTATTTGGATGATTGTCAGTGAACAATTTTATCAATTAATTGTCATGGTTTTGAGCGGTATAGCAGTTGGTTTCATAATTGATAGTATAAGGCTCATTGTTTTTTCAACTCCAAAAAGGTCAAGCCTTCGAAAGTGGATGATGATTGTTGAGTTAATAACGTGGATTCTACTAGGAGGGTTGACATACTATTTATTATTTTGGCTAAAAGATGGCGCTTGGCGGGCTTACGACCCGCTAGCGCAAATAGCCGGAATTTTTTTGTATCAATCATTTTTTCAAACCTTTTTACGTTTCGTTGCTAGAATTTTGGTGAATATAACATGGAGACCCTTTTGGTTCATAGTACGCTTCATAATTACGATTATTCGACAAATTTTGCAATTATTAATAAATATTGTTATGTTTGTTATAAGACCTTTTGTCAAAATTTATTCGTATTTGTCCTACACTTTTTTTAAAAAATTACGATATTTGAAGTATAATAAAAAGCAACAATAATTATCGGAGGTGCGGACATGACTAGACGTCATTCATCAAATGATGAATCCCAAAACTTCACTAAGCTTGATAATGACTATGTCCGTAACACGGATAGAGCTATAAATCGCAAACAACAGGCTCGAAAACGTAAGATGCGTCGTATTGTCTTTTTTGCGATTGTACCAGTCATTATTATTGCTCTTCTCTTAAATGTGCTGTCACATCAGAATGAAACATTAGCAGCAAAAGAGAAATCCAAGGAAGAAGCGAATCGGCATCTCACTGAATTGAAAGAAGAACAAGATACATTAAATCTTAAAATCAAACAATTGCAGGATGATGAATATATCGCAAAGCTATTAAGAAAAGAGTACTACTTATCGGAAAAAGGTGAGATTATTTTCATCATTCCAGATAAGGAAGATAAAAAAGACGACTGAAAAGCTATGTATTGTTGACACTCTTTTATTGTTATATATAATGAAAAGAGAAGCTTATTGCAGTAAAAAGTTTGATTAAATTGATTACATGGCTCAAAAGAGTCGCTTAATTTTTAAGGAGGAGCATTTTTTTTATGTCAATTGAAGTAGGCAGCAAGGTACAAGGTAAAGTAACAGGAATCACAAATTTTGGAGCATTCGTTGAGCTGCCAGATGGCAAAACAGGCTTAGTTCACATTAGTGAAGTTGCTGACAATTATGTAAAAGATATCAATGAGCATCTAAAAGTTGGAGATGAAGTTGAAGTAAAAGTGATGAATGTTGAAGCGGACGGAAAGATTGGTCTTTCAATCCGTAAAGCAAAGCCTCAAGCTGAAAGACCAGAGCGTCCAGCACGTCCACGTCGTGATAATCGTTCTAATGATCGCAACGAACGCCACCAGCCAAAAGAAAATTTTGAGCAAAAAATGGCACGCTTCTTAAAAGATAGTGATGAACGTCTAGCAACACTTAAACGTGCTACAGAATCAAAACGCGGAGGTCGCGGAGCTAGAAGAGGGTAGTTTGCTGACTGTTTTAATCGTAGAAAAAGTGTATGAAATAGAGTTGGGAGTAGCTTTTTAAAAAGCTACTCCCTTTTTTAATATACCTATAAAGTAGAAGAAGGTCTCTTTTTCTTTTTTGTGGGTGTTATTGTTTTTTCATCGGTAAGACTAATGGATTCTTTCTTTACTGGATGGATAACCATTTTGACAAGTAAAGCAACACCATATACACTCACAGCTAGTCCACCAAGCAATAAGATTATTTGAACAAAAAACGGTAAGTTTATTAGAATTGAAATAAGAATAATCATTGAGCCACTTCCACAAATTAAAGCAGCTTTTGTTAATGCACTCAAGGGAATTAAACCTCCTAAAAACGCTGTTTTTACTAGTATGCCATACTTTTATATTCTGTCACATAGCTTTACTTGAGCGGACGGATAGAATTTGCAAAGAAGTAGATAGATGGTTAAATTAAAAATAGGTATCTCAGAATCTAGTTCTGAGATACCTATTTGATATGACCCGTACGGGATTCGAACCCGTGTTACCGCCGTGAAAGGGCGGTGTCTTAACCACTTGACCAACGGGCCTAAATGGTGGCGGCCGAGGGGATCGAACCCCCGACCTTACGGGTATGAACCGTACGCTCTAGCCAGCTGAGCTAGGCCGCCAAATTTAGAAATGGAGCGGAAGACGAGGTTCGAACTCGCGACCCCCACCTTGGCAAGGTGGTGTTCTACCACTGAACTACTTCCGCATGTCATTTAAGCAACAAGTTAAATAATACAAGCCAATCGTGCTAGTGTCAAGTATGTTTGAAAAAATATTTAAAGATATTTCAGGACATTTAACTATAGAAGAATATTTTAGCGGATTTTTTGTTCTTACGTAGAAATATATCCTAGAGAAGAGCTGAATCAAACCATTAATAGTACGTAAAATCCCTTCAAAATAGGCTTTAAGATGAATAGTAAGTGATTATTATATTGATTAAATAATTGAATTTTCCGATATTTATATTGATCAAAAGCCTCTTGCTATAGAAATTGTTGCCAATTCTCGTATTTATGAATAGCTATTAGTCGAAATATTTATATTTTTTTCTGTCAACGTCAGACAATCTTTCCACACATAATTTTTTATAATAACCAAAAGTGCGGAAAGGGGATAGTTAAATGACAAGTATTGAATGGTATAATACAACGAATGTAGATGACCAAAAAATAGGTTTGAAAAAGAAGCAGATCCTAATAGGCTCTCTCTTTTTTTTAACCGCCTTTTTCTTGGCTCAATCTGTTGTATTTGAAGCGGCTGTACCGTTCTCAGTTCCTTTTTGGGCCATTATTCGAACAAAATATAGGGAGTATGCCAAATTCGTATTATTTGGGAGTTTAGCGGGTTGCTTTTTCTTGGGCTTTGGACAAGTCTTAATTCTCGCTTTACAAATTATCCTGTATGAATGTATTATGCGTTTTCGTTACTGGCAACTGCCCCAAAGTATTGCGGTGTCTTTAGCTGTATTACTGGTACAAATAATGTGGCAAGGGGTGATGTATCAGGGTTTACCACCAGTGCTTGTACAATTTTATGTGGGCTGTGAAGCAGCTTTAGCTCTTATTATGACATTGTTTATGCAAGTATTATTTGTTAATTCGTATGAATGGTTTACGACGCATTGGACATATGAAAAGCTAGGTTCAGGATTAGTCGTCTTTGCAGCCATGCTTACTGGAATGCAAACGGTTGTAATAAGCTATTTTTCACTCCCTATTTTTTTACTACAGCTCTTTATCTGTTTTGGCGCATTGGTTGGAAGTGTGCCCTTAGCAACTGTCATTGGAGCAGTGCTAGGGACGCTTATAGGTGTGGCCAAGCTTTCGTTTACCGGTATGCTTTCGGTGGCTACCTTAACTGGATTATGTGCGGGTATGGGAGCGAAAGGTGGTAGATTTGGCGTTGCTATTGGTAGTATTTTACCTAGTGTATTTTTTTTATTTTATGACGCCACATTGCCCTTGGATAGTGTTTATTTCACCTCAATTGCCATTGGTAGTATTTTATTTCTAACCATTCCAAAGAAATATTCAGATAAGGTAAGGGACAAGCTCTTTCCACAACGAGAAGAGGTTTTATTAGCCCGACAGAATTGGTTAACAGAACATGTAACATATAAATTAGAGCACTTTCAGCATTTTGTGCAATTCATGAAGGAACTTGTGTTTGATCGCTTTATGACAGCACCCGTTGAAGCGGCGAAGGAAGTAGCACCAATGAATACTTGCTTAAGTTGTTTCCGTTATGATCATTGCTGGGGTGCGCAAAATAATGGTATGGACAAGCTGATGACAGATTGGTTTCATATGAAAGGAGTAGGCAAGGAATCAGCTATTCATCGTGTTGAAGAACAAATACGCTATAAATGTGTGAAGTCCACGAAAATCTTCGAGGAATTAGATACAGAACTTTATAGAGAACGAATCAACGGGCAGTATTTCCATGGTAAAAAAATGATTGCCCTTCAACTGCGCGATATGAGCAATCATTTAAATCAGTTAATTGCTGAGATGAAGGAAGATACAATTTCTTTTGTAAGTGTTGAGAAGGACATTGTTGAACGCTTAAAGGAAGCCAATATTGAATGTTTTCAACTTGATGTCCTAAGCAACAAGCCTGGGGCAAGAAAGATTGTTTGTGCCTTAGCACCAGCACGTGTCAACTGGGAGAAAGATACGACATTAGCTGAACGTATGATTTTGCCGATTCTTTATGAAATTTTTGATGAACCTTTTGAAATTGAAAAAGTAGTAGCCTGTGAAATACCATTTCGTCATGTTCAAATTTGCTTTAGATCAGCTATTAGCTTTGAAGTAGAGTATGATATATATAGCATGTCTAAAGATGCAACACTATATTCGGGTGATTCTCACGCCCTTTTCCAATTGCATCCAGGATTATTTGCGATATTGCTGTCTGATGGTATGGGGCAAAGTAAAGAAGCACAACATGAAAGTAGAAAATTGATTCATTTAATGCGAGAGTGTCTAAATTACAATATGAATCCAGAAACGGCGATGCATACGCTCCATTATGTCATGGCATTAAAGCAGCAAGATGATATGTATGCAACGCTTGATTTTGCACTTGTCGATTTACAGCACGGAGATTTGTGGTCGTGGAAGGCGGGTGGAATGTCAACCTACATTTTGCGTGGAAAAGAGGTACTGAAAGTTGAAAGTAATGCAGCACCTGTAGGATTCTTATCTATTTCAGCAGTCGAAGCTGAAAAAAGAAAACTGAAGGCAGGTGATGTTATTTTAATGCATTCAGATGGACTGTTCTCAAGTGTAGCTGATTGGGATGAACAAGAGGAAACATTTTTAGCTTTCGCACAGCAGGTAGCAAGTACAAATAAAACGATTCAAGAAAAACTAACAACCATTATGCAATCATTCCAAGGTTATTTTGAAATAGAAGATGATTGTACAGTATTAATGTTAGAGGTGACACATGTTGTACCGACATGGGCTGTCTTTAGACCAGCTCAGTATTCAATGAGTAAATCATCTTAAACTAACAACGAAAAGGGGAGGAGAAGCGTTTGTCATTTGAATTAAAGGTCAAAGCATTTATAGAAGAAGAGCAATTATTACAGCAAGGCGACCATCTTCTCATCGCCGTTTCGGGTGGGGTAGATTCTATGGCTTTACTTCATTACTTTATTCAAACACAGGAGCAGTGGAACATTCAGGTAGAAGCCGTACATGTTGATCATATGTTGAGAGGGGAAGCCTCTTCTGAGGATAGGGCTTTTGTTCAAAAATATTGTGACGCTAATAGTGTTTACTTACATGCCAAGGAAATTCCTATACCTACAATATTGGCACAGGAGAACGGTAATACACAGCTAATTTGTCGTAGGGAAAGGTATCAATTTTTCAAAGAAGTTCTGCAAAAAACAAATGCTAATAAGCTTGTAACTGCACATCATGCGGATGACCAACTGGAGTCAGTATTAATGGCCCTTACAAAAAATGCAACAATGAATAGCATGCAGGGCATACGTCCTCAAAGAATTTTTGGAGGAAAATCATTAATTCGTCCGTTTTTAACGGTTACAAAGTCTGAAATAGGGGAATATTTACTTAGAAAAGGTTTAGATTATCGAGAAGATGCTAGCAATTCTAAAGATACCTATGTACGTAATCGTTTTAGACATCATGTAGTGCCTTTACTGCAGGCAGAGAATCCGCGAGTGACTGAACAGGTGACCCATTTCACAAAGCAATTGCAAGAAGACGATACCTTTTTAATGACATTGGCCCAAGATGTATTTTCCCAAATCATCATAAGAAATAATGAAAATACATATCGCATGGAAATTGAGGCATTTCAATTGGTACCACTTGCTTTACAAAGGAGGCTCATTTTAATACTATTAAACTATCTTTACAAAGATTCAAATACGATACAAAGTTATGCCTTATTGACTTCAATTTTAAAGCTTTGTGATACAACAGCAGGGTATGCTGAAATTCACTTACCTGAAGATTTTCTAGCAGTTCGCCGTTATGGAAATTTAACGATTCAGAAAAAGGAGCCGTTAGAAGGCCTAGCTTCTCCTGAGAAACAGGTTATTTCGACTGCTAATGGCTGGACAACACTGACAAATGGTGAGCGCTTACGCGTAGTCAATTTGCATGATTTATCGTCTGAATTGCTGACGGATACTGCACAACTTTTTTATTTTAACGCTAGCAAACTCCACCTACCGCTCTATGTTCGGGCACGCAGGGATGGAGATAGAATGCTGTTAAAAGGAATGGATCAGCCAAAACGCTTATCTCGCCTTTTTATAGATGAAAAGATTCCTTTAAATGAGCGAAATAGCTGGCCGTTACTGATTTCTCAATCTGATGAGGTGGTAGCGGTAATTGGTGTGCGTATGGGAATATTTTTTTCAACCACTCCGCAACCAAACGATGATACAGTGCTCATCGTAGACTAAGGTCTTTGTAAAATATTTCACCGAAATAGGGTGAAGATTTTTTGATACATCACGAGGAGGAATCGATATGTTACAAAACGACATCGAAAAAATTATGATTACAGAAGAACAATTGCAAGAAAGAATTGCAGACTTAGGCGCGCAATTAACAGAGGAATACAAAGATGCATTTCCATTAGCTGTTGGCGTACTGAAAGGGGCAATGCCATTTATGACAGACCTCATGAAACGATTCGATTCTTTCATCGAACTTGATTTTATGGATGTGTCTAGCTACGGTAATGCTACCGTGTCATCTGGTGAAGTTAAGATTTTAAAGGATTTGAATACAAGCGTTGAGGGACGTGACGTATTAATTATCGAGGACATTATTGATAGTGGTTTAACTTTAAGCTATCTAGTAGATTTATTTAAATATCGCAAAGCAAAGTCCATTAAAATTGTTACATTACTTGATAAACCATCAGGTCGGAAGGTGAATTTGTCTGCTGACTATGTTGGTTTCGAAGTGCCAGATGGCTTTGTTGTAGGATATGGCTTAGATTACGCTGAAAAATATCGTAACTTACCTTATATTGGTATTTTAAAGCCTGAGGTATATTCTTTCTAAGATACAAAAGACCAGCTATAAAAAGTAAAGGTCTCCAGCGCAGGTCACGTATTTTTAGTTATGTTTAACATAATTCAAAATCTTGACACAATGTTTAGCTATATCGAGCCCGAGGAACAGGTACAATTACGCTGGGACATATAAAGATGGCCTAAAAACTGTTGTGATAACGGCAATAGGTGAACGAAACATTTTTTAAGTAGGGCTTTTCGTTGTATGATGAAATCATGATATGTTAAGATTTTACTTATAATTTTTCTGTTTGTAATGAGGAGGCTGGAGATGAATCGAATATTTCGATATACCATATTCTATCTACTGATTTTCCTAGTGATAATCGGTATTTTTGGTACTTTCAATGGTGGAAATTCCCCAACGAAAGAATTAACTTATCATGAGTTTCAAGAAGCTCTAGATAAGAAAGAAATAACAAGTGCTACAATTCAACCTGATAAATCAGTTTACGTCGTTGAAGGAACACTGAAGGGGTATGAAAAAGGGGAAAGCTTTACTACAAACATCCCTCGTGAAAACCAATCTTTAATGGACCGCATCGATGAGGCTGCTAAGGATAAAAATAGTAATATTAGTTTTTTAGCAGCACCAGAAACAAGTGGATGGATTCAATTCTTTACAGGAATTATTCCTTTCATTATCATCATTTTCTTATTCTTCTTCCTAATGAGTCAATCTCAAGGTGGCGGTAATAAAGTGATGAGCTTTGGTAAAAGTAAAGCTAAACTGTATGATGATCAGAAGAAAAAAGTACGTTTTACAGATGTAGCAGGTGCTGATGAAGAGAAAGCAGAGCTTGTTGAGGTGGTAGAATTCTTAAAAGACCATCGCAAGTTCACTGAAATTGGTGCCCGTATTCCAAAGGGTATCTTACTTGTAGGTCCTCCAGGCACAGGTAAAACATTACTTGCACGAGCAGTAGCTGGTGAAGCAGGTGTTCCATTCTTCTCTATCTCGGGTTCTGACTTCGTAGAAATGTTTGTCGGTGTTGGGGCTTCACGTGTTCGAGATCTATTTGAAAATGCTAAGAAAAATGCTCCATGTATCATCTTTATCGATGAGATTGATGCAGTAGGTCGTCAACGTGGTGCTGGTCTTGGTGGAGGCCATGATGAGCGTGAACAAACATTAAACCAGTTATTAGTTGAAATGGATGGTTTCGGTGCCAATGAAGGAATTATTATCATTGCCGCAACAAACCGCCCTGATATTTTAGATAAAGCATTATTACGTCCAGGTCGTTTTGACCGTCAAATTACAGTAGGGCATCCTGATGTAAAAGGCCGTGAGGCAATTCTTAAAGTACATGCACGTAATAAGCCTTTAGCAGATACAGTTGATTTAGCAGCTGTTGCTCAACGTACGCCAGGTTTCTCAGGTGCGGATTTAGAAAATCTACTTAACGAAGCGGCGCTTGTAGCTGCTCGAAAAAGTAAGCGCACTATAAATATGGCAGATATTGATGAAGCATCAGACCGAGTAATTGCTGGTCCTGCAAAAGCCAGTCGCGTATATTCTGCGAAAGAGAAGAAACTTGTATCCTTCCATGAAGCTGGCCACGTAGTCGTTGGTCTTGAGCTAGATGAGGCTGATACAGTACACAAAGTAACAATTGTTCCTCGTGGGCAAGCGGGTGGATATGCGATTATGTTACCGAAGGAAGAGCGTTTCTTTACGACAAAGCAAGAGCTTTTAGATCGTATTGCAGGTCTTCTGGGTGGTCGTGTAGCTGAAGAGATTGTTCTTGGTGAAGTTTCTACGGGAGCACATAACGATTTCCAAAAGGTTACAAGCATTGCCCGTGCTATGGTTACTGAATACGGAATGAGTGAGAACCTTGGAGCAATGCAATTTGGTTCAAGTCAAGGTGGTAATGTATTCCTTGGCCGCGACTTTAATTCTGACCAGAACTATTCTGATTCAATAGCCTATGAAATTGATAAAGAAATGCAAAAAATTATTGATACACAATATGAGCGTACTAAGCGTATTCTTACGGAAAAACGTCACCTGCTTGATTTAATTGCCAATACACTAATGGAAAAAGAAACATTAAATGCACAAGAAATTGAGCATTTACGTGATCATGGTGTGTTACCAGAACCTGAGGCTACAGAAAAAATTGAGGAGAACACTCCAAAGATTGAAGCAAAGCCTACATTAGATACTATTGGCGAACCAGTTGTTGAAAAAGAGCTACTAAGTAAAGAGTCAAATCCAACAACTTTGGATTTAGCAAAAGAACGTAAAGAACCGAATGATGCACCTAAGGGTATCGATGAAAAACGTGATTAAAAATAGGGAAGACTGTTTACTAGTTCAGTAAGCAGTCTTTTTCTTTGCCTTTTCTTATTAATAAGCATTAGGATAGAGTAGTAAAAAAGACAAGCTGCATACAACTCTGCCATTTAGAGAGATGTTAGCCAAAGCAGATAGGAGTGTATACGCGTGGGAAATGTTGTATTGAATAATGGTCTTAAAATGCCATTGGTTGGTTATGGTGTCTTTCGAGTACCCGAAGGAGATGACCTAGCTGAAGCAGTCAAAACAGCTATAGCAAAAGGTTATCGTAGTATTGATACAGCACAAGTATATCGCAACGAAGAAAGTGTTGGACGAGGAATACGAGCAGCCATTGAAGAAGGCTTAGTAACTCGTGAAGAATTATTTATAACATCGAAAGTTTGGAACGATGGACTTTCCTATGAAGAAACACTTGCGGCATATGACAGCAGTCTAGAAAAAATAGGATTAGACTATTTGGATTTATATTTAGTACATTGGCCTGGCATAGACCAAAATTATATTGAGGTTTATAAAGCACTAGAAAAGATTTACCAGGATGGTCGTGTACGTTCGATTGGTGTTAGTAATTTCCACGTACACCATTTAGAAAACCTTTTGAAGGAAACGACTGTCGTCCCTGTTATTAATCAAATTGAATTCCATCCGCACTTAATACAGGAGGAAGTACGTGCCTTCTGTAAGGATAAGGGCATACAGGTGGAGGCATGGTCTCCGTTGATGAATGGTTCTCTACTGGAAGAGGCATTGATTCAAGAGCTAGCATCTAAATATGGCAAAACGCCTGCACAGATTGTACTACGCTATGATGTGCAACATGATGTTGTCACGATTCCGAAAACAATGACACCAGCACGTATGGTTGAAAACCTAGCTGTTTTTGATTTTACGTTAACTGAGCAGGAAATGACACAGTTAGATGCAATGAACGATGGACTACGTTGTGGTCCAGATCCAGAAAAATTTAATTTCAAATGATTGTAAGAGAGGCTACCATATTTGGGGGGCCTCTTTTTAAAGAAGGATGATAACATACAATTGTTTTTAACAAAAAATATAGGTGTTTATCATCACTTGTAGTACAAACAACATCTGCTGAATCAAGATAAAAAGTATGGTATCATTTTCTAAAGTGTTTTATCCTCATTCCAGCTAGAGAGAATATTGTAATATGAGGATTGCAAAAGTTACAATGACGATATGGGAGGTGTCATTCTTGATTTTAGTTTTAGATGCAGGGAATTCAAATATTGTATTAGGTGTCTATGATGACAACGATCAATTAGCCTTCCATTGGCGTATGGTGACGGATCTTCATAAAACAGAAGATGAATATGCCATGCAAGTTCTTTCATTTTTTAATCATGCAGGCATTTCATTTGAACAAATAACAGGCATTATTATATCCTCAGTTGTGCCACCAATTATGTTTTCACTAGAGTCGATGTGCCAGAAGTATTTTAGAAAAAAGCCTTTGGTAGTAGGACCAGGTGTGAAAACAGGTTTAAATATTAAATACGAAAATCCACGTGAGGTTGGGTCTGATCGAATAGTGAATGCCATAGCAGCTCTAGATTTATATAAGGCCCCTTGTATCATAGTTGATTTTGGGACAGCAACAACCTATTGTTACTTGAACGAAAAGGGTGATTACATGGGTGGAGCTATTGCGCCAGGCATCACTATTTCTACAGAGGCTCTTTATACACAGGCTGCAAGATTGCCACGTATTGAAATCGTTCGACCTACACATATCGTGGGGAAAACGACCGTTTCTGCCATGCAGGCGGGAATTTTTTATGGCTTTGTCGGGCAAGTTGAGGGCATTGTTAATCGTATAAAAGCACAAAGTAAAGAGGAGCCATTAGTTATTGCTACAGGTGGATTAGCAAATCTAATCGCAGGGGAGACACAAATTATAGATGTTGTAGATCCATTTTTAACGTTAAAGGGTTTATATAAGCTCTATAAACGTAACCAATAGGAAATGAGGGACATTCCATTTATGAGTGATTATTTAGTAAGAGGTTTAGGATTTAATGGACAAGTTCGTGTGTTTGCAGCACGTACAACAGCTACAGTAGGAGAAGTGCAACGCCGTCACGATACATGGCCAGTTGTATCAGCAGCTTTAGGTCGTTCAATGACAGCGGCTGTGATGATGGGAGCCATGCTAAAAGGTGAAGAGAAAATCACTATTAAAATTGAGGGCAACGGTCCAATTGGCCCAATGGTAATTGATAGTAATGCACATGGAGAAGTGCGTGGATTTGTGACAAACCCTCATGTACACTTTGATTTAAACGAGCAAGGTAAGCTAGATGTTCGAGCAGGTGTTGGAACAGAAGGTGCTCTTACAATTGTTAAAGACCTTGGTTTAAGAGATATGTTTTCAGGACAAACACCAATTGTTTCAGGCGAAATTGCTGAAGATTTTACTTATTATTTTGCTACATCTGAGCAAGTACCATCATCTGTAGGCTTAGGCGTATTAGTTAATCCAAATAACACTATTCTTGCGGCTGGCGGATTTATACTTCAATTAATGCCAGGCTGTGAGGAAGAGACGATAACTGAAATTGAGCAACACCTTGCTACAATAGAGCCTGTTTCAAAAATGATTGAAAAAGGTTTTACGCCAGAGCAAATTTTAGAAGCTGTATTAGGAAATGGACATCTACAAATTTTAGATTCCATGCCAGTTGAATTTAAATGTCAATGTGCAAAAGAGCGGTTTGGTGCGGCAATTTTAGGTCTAGGAACAGCGGAAATTAGAGAAATGATTGATGAAGACGGCGGTGCAGAGGCACAATGTCACTTCTGCTTAGAGACATATAGCTTTTCTAAAGATGAGCTAGAAGGGTTTATCGATGAGCTCAACGCGTAATCGCCGACCTTCAACCAATGTAACACCAAACCAAACTCCTTTATTGCAACGTCGTTTAAAGACAAAGCCTGCTTTAGCTGTCATAGCCGTTTTATTATTAGGAAATGTATTATGGTTCATTAGTTGGTTGATCCCGAACAAAGGTCAGGAAATTGGTAGCGACGAACAAGTCGCTGCCATTGACGGGGATGTTATCACGCGCCAAGAGTGGATGATTGCTATGGAGGAAAGATATGGTAAAGAAACACTCCAAAATTTAGTCAATGAAACGGTAATGGAAAAGGCTGCCAAAACATATAAAATTAAAGTTACTGATAAAGAAATTGATCTTGAATTAGCGTTAATGCGATCAGCTCAAGATAAGTTTGATACAGCCATGCAAAATCTTTCGGCAGAGCAACTACGCCAAAAGATTCGGTCACAGCTGATATTGGATAAGGTACTCACGAAAGACGTAGTGATAGAGGAAGAAAACGTTGAAAAGTATTATGAGGAAAATCAAGGCTTATATAATACAAAAACAAGCTATCGTACGAATTTTATTGAGGTCGATTCAAAAAAAGCTGCTGATGAGGCACTGGGTGAATTGAAAAATGGCTCTGACTTTACAGTGCTGGCACGAGAAATTTCTGTTGATAGTGCTTCAGCGAGTTTAGGAGGGGATATTGGTTTCCTTACAGAAAATCAGGAAAATATAGACCCTGCAATTATTAATACTGTAAAATCCCTAAAGGCAAATGAGGTAAGTAAAGCCTTTAAGTTAGATAATGGTCATTATGGCATTGTTCAAGTACAAGAGGTATTAGAAGGACAATCCTTTACATATGACGATGTGAAAGAACATATTGAGCGAGAATTAGCTTTAGAGCAATTACCACAATCCGTTACGCCAGAGGCATTTTGGTCTGAATTTAATGCTACTTGGTATTATGGAGAGACTAAAAAAGAAAAATAATACATGAAAAGAGTCTGCAGGTTTTGCGGGGTAAAATGAGTCTGATCAAACTTACAGGCATTCGTAGTGAATTACCCAAAATGCAGGTTCTTTTTCTTTAGCAGAGGATAAGATTTTTCCTTTTCAAAGCAATGATAAATATTCTGAAAATATTAGTTTTATTTATTGACAATCGAATGGAAAAATTGATAAAATACAAAATAAGTAAAACCTATAAAAATAGTAGGGATTGGGAGTGGATTAGTAAATGAGTAGATTAGCAAACTCGGTAGCTGAATTAGTTGGTAAAACACCAATTGTAAAATTAAATCATGCAACAAGTGAAAATGAAGGTACTGTGTATGTAAAATTAGAATATTTTAATCCGGGAAGCTCGGTGAAAGACCGTCTAGCTTTAGCCATGATCGAAGCTGCCGAAAAAGACGGGACATTAAAACCAGGTGGTACAATTATTGAGCCGACATCTGGTAATACAGGTATTGGTCTTGCAATGATTGCCGCTGCTAAAGGTTATAAAGCCATTTTAGTTATGCCAGAAACAATGAGCTTAGAGCGTCGTAATTTATTGCGTGCTTACGGTGCAGAGCTTGTATTAACGCCTGGTCCAGCAGGTATGAAAGGTGCAATTGCTAAAGCAGAAGAACTATCTGAAGAACATGGCTACTTTCTACCACAACAATTTACAAATCCTGCGAACGCGGTAATTCACCGTTTAACAACAGGCCCAGAAATAGTAGAAGCATTTGATGGCCTAACACTTGATGCTTTTGTAGCTGGTGTTGGCACAGGTGGTACAATTACTGGTGCTGGTGCGGTCTTAAAAGAAAAGTATCCAAACATTGAAATCATTGCAGTTGAACCAAAGGATTCACCAGTTCTTTCTGGTGGTCAACCAGGGCCTCATAAAATTCAAGGAATTGGCGCTGGATTTGTACCAGCAGTTTTAGATACGGAAGTCTATTCTTCAGTATTCCCTGTTGAAAATGAGGTTGCTTTTGAAGTAGCACGTAAAGTAGCGCGTGAAGAAGGAATCCTATGTGGTATTTCATCTGGTGCTGCAATCTATGCTGCAATTGAAGCGGCAAAACGTTTAGGTAAGGGTTCGAATGTCCTTGCTATTGTGCCTTCTAATGGTGAGCGTTATCTATCAACACCTTTATATCAATTTGAAGACTAATTCAATTTTTTTATGTAAGGGCTCCTTTATAAAGGGGCCCTTTTTTTAGTGCAAAAACTTGGACACTATGAAAATTATAAAAATATTCGCTTCTATGTAATAATCAAGTTAAGATGGAATCACAGCATATGTTTAAAGGGGAAAATAAACTTGAAAACAATACTTACAAAAACATTAACGATGGATGCAGATTCATTTTTTTATAGCTATAAAAGGCAGACAGAGACTCAGCAAGCGCATGTGTTTTTAGAAAGTGGACGTGGTGGACATTTTTCAATAGCTGCGTGGAATCCATTAGCTACCGCACGATCAGTAGAGGGTGGGCTTTTGGTCAATTGGAGAAATGGCAGACAGGAAGTTTTACAAGGTGAGCCCCTCGACTTACTGGAAGAGCTTGTGGCGGAATATCAGGTTTCTTATAATGGAGAGCTACCTGTTTTTCAGGGAGGGGCTATTGGATTTGTGTCGTATGATTATGCTCGTAAAATTGAGGAGCTTCCTAATACAGCAACAGATGATTTACAAGTGCCAGATATCTATTATTATATCTTTGATTGCTGGGCCGTACATGATGTGAAAACGAATACCGTGACACTTATGAAGTTAGAAGAGAATGAGGTTAACTTGGAAGAATGGGCTAACATCTGGCAGGTTGCAGCACAGGCTGGATTAGACGCGCGCAAATTTGAGAAAACAACCGCTATAGAAGTTAAGAATGATGAAAATGAGTTGCTTGTTTCATTTGCAGGCGACGATTTCGAGGCAGCGGTTAAAAAAATCCAAACGTATATCGCGCAAGGTGATGTCTTTCAGGTGAATTTATCTGTGCGTCAGTCTAAGAAACTCAATGCAACTGCACTAGATGTCTATGAGGCACTACGAGCGTTTAATCCGTCACCATATATGGCTTATATTGAAGCACCTGATTTCTCTGTTGTTTCTGGATCGCCAGAGTTACTAGTCAAGCGTCAAGGCAATGAGTTGTCGACGAGACCAATAGCTGGCACTCGACCAAGAGGAAAGTCCGAAGAGGAAGATTTAGCATTGGCTCAAGAATTAATTGATAATGATAAAGAACGTGCTGAGCATGTGATGTTAGTGGATTTAGAGCGCAATGATTTAGGACGTGTATCCACCTATGGAACAGTGAAAGTGGATGAGTTTATGGTTATTGAGCGCTATTCACATGTTATGCATATCGTTTCGAATGTGCGTGGAGAAATAGCAGAAGGGAAAACGAATGCAGACGTTATTCGTGCGATGTTCCCAGGTGGCACAATTACAGGAGCACCAAAAATCCGCACTATGGAAATTATTGAAGAATTGGAGCCTGTAAGACGTGGTTTATATACAGGCTCGATCGGTTGGCTAGGCTTTACAGGTGATATGGAGTTTAATATTGTAATCCGTACAGCGTTTGTAAAAGATGGGGTTGCCCATATTCAAGCTGGAGCAGGTATTGTCATTGACTCTGTTCCGGAAAGAGAGTATCAGGAATCTTTAAATAAAGCGAAGGCAATGTGGCAGGCAAAGGCAATGGCAGAGGAGCGAGTAAAATGATTTTAATGATCGATAACTACGATTCATTTATTTATAACATCGTCCAATATTTGGGCGAATTTGGTCATGACATAGTAGTAAAACGTAATGATGTTATTACAGTAGAAGAAATAGAACAACTTGCGCCAGATATGATTGTTATTTCTCCAGGGCCATGTAGTCCAAATGAGGCAGGGGAAAGCCTGAACATTATTAAATATTTCGCGGGAAATATTCCGATTTTAGGGGTTTGTCTTGGACATCAGGCACTTGCACAAGTGTTTGGTGGTCATGTTATACAAGCGGAACGTTTAATGCATGGGAAGACATCACCCGTGCTGCATGCTGAAGTAGGTTTGCATAAAGGCATGCCAAATCCATTCCAAGCAACTCGCTATCATTCTCTTATTGTCGATAAGGAGACATTACCAGCGTGTCTAGAAGTAACAGCTTGGACAGAAGAAGGAGAAATTATGGGTTTACGTCATAAGGAATATCCTATTGAGGGTGTACAATATCATCCGGAATCCATTATGACCGAGCAAGGGAAACAACTACTTCGCCAATTTATAGAAATGTATGTAGAAGGAGTGAAATAGATGCAGTGCTGGATGAACGGAAACTATATGGCGGCCCAGGATCTGAGAATTTCGCCATTTGATCATGGATTTTTATATGGATTAGGATTTTTTGAAACGTTCCGAACATATGGTGGTCAGGTATTTTACTGGGAAGCACATATGGAAAGATTACAGCGTGCTTTATCACAATATCACATTCATTTAAACTATCCTGAAAGTGTATTACTTGAGGCTGTGCAACAACTAAATCAACTTGCTGGCGGTCAGGATGGTTACTTCCGTTTAAATGTATCTGCGGGTGAACATAATATTGGATTACAACCAACAGAATATAGACAACCTAATATCATCATTTTTCGCAAGGAACTTCAAGACACACCGCGTGGTACTGAAAAGTTTGCACAATGGCTTACCATACCACGCAATACACCTGAACAAGCCTTTCGTGTTAAATCGCACCATTACGGCAATAACGTGCTTGGTCGCTTTGAAATGCCATCACTGGCCCAACAAGAAGGTTTCTTTTTAACAGAATCAGGCTATGTAGCTGAAGGTGTGACATCAAATATATTTTGGATAAAAAATGATATACTATATACTCCTTCCTTGGAGACAGGTATTTTACCAGGAATTATTCGTGCATGGGTTATAGAAAAGGCTAGTGCGCTAAACCTTGACGTACAGGAAGGCTTTTATACAAAAGAGGATTTACTACAAAGTACGGAATGCTTCATTACCAATTCAGTACAAGAACTTGTGCCTATTAGTAGCTTGGAGAACCAGCCATTTTTAGGCAATAAAGGACCTATTTATTCCATTTTGCATAGCGCATTTGTTCAAGAAGTGGAACGAGGATAGAAGGAGCGTTTACATGCTAGAAAAATATACGAAACCATTAACGATTAATGGTATTACATTAGACTATAGACAAGAAACATTTGTTATGGGGATTCTAAATGTTACACCGGACTCCTTCTCTGATGGAGGAAAGTATAACAATGTGGAGGCTGCTGTTACTCAAGCAAAAAAAATGGTGGCCGAAGGAGCAAAAATTATCGATGTAGGTGGAGAGTCTACACGTCCTGGGTACGAACGAATTTCAGATGAAGATGAAATTGCACGCATCGTGCCTGTTATTCAAGCGTTAGCACAGGAAGTAAAGGTCATTATTTCAGTTGATACGTATAAAGCAAGTGTGGCGCGTGCCGCAATTGAAGCGGGCGCACACATCATCAATGATATTTGGGGAGCAAAGGCAGAACCAGAAATTGCTCAGGTTGCTGCAGACTTACATGTTCCGATCATTTTAATGCATAATCGTGAAAATATGGATTATGGTGTTGATTTTTGGACGACTGCAAAGGCAGATTTAGAAAAAAGTATTGCCATTGCACAGCAAGCGGGAGTTCCCGATCATCATATCATCTTAGATCCAGGTATCGGCTTTGCTAAAAATACTGCACAAAATATAGCTATGATGCAACACTTATCGGATTTAGTGGCTATGGGCTATCCCGTATTATTAGCAACATCACGTAAATCAATGATTGGTAATGTCCTGAACTTACCTGTTGAGGAGCGACTTGAAGGGACAAGCGCAACAGTGGTTTATGGAATTGAAAAGGGTTGTCATATGATAAGAGTTCATGATGTAAAGGAAATGGCGCGGGCAACGTATATGACGGATGTATTAGTGGGTAAACGTTTGTTTAAGGAGGAAGCGTGATGGATTATATTCATTTAAAGGACATGCAGTTCTATGGTTATCATGGTGTATTAGCAGCTGAAACTACTCTAGGCCAACGCTTTCGAGCAAATGTTTCGCTTGCAGTAGACATGACAAAAGCTGGTGAAACGGATGATCTTTCTTATACCGTTAATTATGCAGAGGTATATGCGTTATGTAGGGATATTGTAGAGGGCGAACCGTTTAAGCTTATTGAGGCTCTTGTTGTGAAAATAGCAAATGTGATTTTAGCAAGCTATCCTGATAAAGTAAAAGGAGTTCGTGTAGAGCTCATTAAACCAGACCCCCCTATTCATGGCTATTATAAAGAAGTCTCTGTTGAGGTTACGAGGGGTGTTTTCTAATGAAGGATGTCTATTTATCTATCGGAACAAATATGGGGGAGAGATATGAGAATCTTCAGCACGCAGTAGACCTTTTAAAGGAAAAGAAGGAACTAGAGTTGATTCGTGTTTCATCTGTCTTTGAGACAGCTGCTGTAGGTTATACGGATCAGGCAGATTTTTTAAATATAGCTGTTCATCTAAAAACACCTATATCGTCTGTTGAGATGTTGAATATTTGCCAAGAAATCGAACGGGAATTAGGGCGTGTAAGAGAATTCCGCTGGGGCCCAAGAGTTATTGATCTTGACATTTTACTTTACAATCAAGAGAATATTGAAACGGAGAATTTAATTGTTCCTCATCCAAGAATGTACGAGCGAGCGTTCGTCCTAGTACCACTTGTAGAGATTACACCATCACCATTCGATGAACAGCTACAACAAGCGCATGATCTGTTACAGCAAATGGATCGTGAAAAGGAAGGCGTAATCTTCTGGAACCACTTTAATGAGCCGTCAGCGGTAAATTAAGTATTTGTATAGGAATGAATTATCAGCGTATAGCATTAACGATAGATAGAGAAAATAGGTAAAGCCTATAGAGGAGGAAGAAAAACGTTGGGTCAGTCAACAGAGAAGCCATTTCAAATTGGCGATATTGTCATGGACAACCGAGTAGTATTAGCGCCAATGGCTGGGATTTGTAACTCTGCTTTCCGATTAACGGTTAAGGAGTTTGGGGCAGGTCTCGTATACGCTGAAATGATTAGTGATAAGGGCATTGTCCAAAAAAATGAAAAAACATTAAGTATGCTTTATATCGATGAACGTGAAAATCCTCTTTCACTGCAAATCTTTGGTGGAGATAAAGAAACCTTAGTGGAAGCAGCGAAATATGTGGATGAAAATACGACTGCTGATATTATTGATATCAACATGGGGTGTCCTGTTAATAAAATTATAAAATGTGAAGCGGGAGCACGTTTACTACTTGATCCTAATAAAGTATATGAGATGGTAGCGGCTGTTGTGGATGCTGTTAAAAAGCCTGTTAGCGTAAAAATGCGTATTGGTTGGGATGAAGAACATATCTTTGCAATTGAAAACGCTCAAGCTGTTGAGCGTGCAGGTGCAGCTGCAGTAGCAGTTCATGGTCGTACACGTGTACAAATGTATGAAGGTAAAGCGAACTGGGATTACATTCGTCAAGTGAAGGAAAATGTCAGCATTCCTGTGCTAGGTAATGGTGACGTGGAAACACCCCAAGATGCTAAACGTATGCTGGAAACTACAGGTGTAGATGCAGTAATGATTGGACGTGCTGCTTTAGGTAATCCATGGATGATCTATCGTACGGTTCAATACCTAGCAACTGGTGAATTAAAAGAAGAGCCAAGTGTACGAGAAAAAATGGACGTATGTTTACTACACTTTGAACGACTTCTTCAATTAAAGGGAGAAGGAATTGCAGTACGGGAAATGCGTAAGCATGCATCATGGTATTTAAAAGGAATCCGTGGCAATGGTAAGGCCCGCAATGCTATTAACCAAACAGAAACGGCGGCAGAACTTCGAGTACTATTAAATAGTCTTGTACAGGAGTATGAAGAAAGCGAAACTAAATTGATTGTTCCAGAAGTCAAAGAATTAATTATATAGTTTTTATTATGGGCGTCTCTATAATTTGATAGAGGCGCCTTTTCAGCAACACCTTTAATTTTTAGAATTATTAATTATTTTGCATTGGATTGAAAATAAATTGAAACAGATGATTACAGCACTGAAATTGTGTACAATAGAAATATTATGGACGTAAACGCGGACAATTTACTTAAGGAGTGAAACAAGTGTCAAATATAGAAGAATTAAATGATCAACTATTGGTGAGACGCCAAAAGATGACAACGATACTAGAAAATGGACAAGATCCATTTGGAAGCCGTTTTGAGCGTACACATTTATCAACAGAAGTACGTGAGCAATTTGCAGATCAAACAAAAGAACAGCTTGAGGAAAACCTTCAAGAGGTAATTATTGCGGGCCGTATTATGACGAAACGTGGTAAAGGAAAAGCTGGCTTTGCACATATTCAAGATTTAAATGGTCAAATACAAATTTATGTTCGTCAAGATCATGTAGGCGAAGAAGCGTATGAATTATTTAAACAAGCTGATTTAGGAGATATCGTTGGTGTGCGTGGTAACGTGTTCCGTACACAAGTGGGAGAACTTTCTGTAAAGGCTGAGGAATTCACATTCCTTACAAAAGCGCTACGTCCTATGCCAGAGAAATTCCACGGCTTGCAGGATGTTGAGCAACGTTATCGCCAACGTTATCTAGATTTAATGACAAACGAAGATAGCAAAAAGACATTTATCACGCGTTCGAAAATTATTCGTGCAATACGAAATTACTTAGATAATGCTGGATACTTAGAAGTAGAAACACCAATGCTTCACACAATTGCTGGTGGCGCAGCTGCTCGTCCATTTATTACGCATCACAATGCCCTTGATATGGAATTATATATGCGAATTGCCATCGAATTGCATTTAAAACGTTTAATAGTTGGTGGTTTAGAGAAAGTTTACGAGATCGGACGTGTGTTCCGTAATGAAGGAATTTCTACACGCCACAACCCTGAATTTACAATGATTGAACTGTATGAAGCATTTGCTGATTATCAAGATATCATGTCTCTAACTGAAAACCTTATTGCACATGTAGCCCAAGAAGTTCTTGGTACAACATCCGTTCAATATGGTGAAGATGAAATCAACCTTGCTGTAGGCTGGAAACGAGTTCATATGGTTGACGCTGTAAAAGAGGCAACAGGTGTAGACTTCTGGCAGCCGATGACAAAAGAACAAGCACAAGCACTTGCTAAAGAGCATGGAGTTGAAGTAAAGGATGTTCACGAAGTAGGTCATATTATCAATGAATTCTTCGAACAGAAAGTAGAAGAGACGCTTGTACAGCCTACATTTGTATATGGTCACCCGGTAGAAATCTCACCTCTTGCGAAGAAAAATCCAGAGGACGAGCGTTTTACAGATCGCTTTGAGTTATTTATCGTTCGTCGTGAGCACGCCAATGCTTTCACTGAGTTAAATGACCCTATCGACCAACGCCAACGCTTTGAAGCACAATTGGCAGAAAAAGAAGCAGGTAATGATGAGGCACATGAAATGGACAATGATTTCATTGAAGCATTAGAATACGGTATGCCTCCAACAGGTGGTTTAGGTATTGGTATTGACCGTTTAATTATGCTACTAACAAATTCACCATCAATTCGTGATGTATTATTGTTCCCAACAATGCGTCATATTACAAAATAAATTGCTGCGTAGGCTCTTTATAGAGCTATTAAAGAGCAGTCAATGGATTAAGAGGAGAATTCACATGATAGTGAGTTCTCTTCTTTTTGTTCAATGAAAAAAATTAAGTTGTTTAAACGTGGTTTATATTTAGGTTATACTTTTATAGTTCTATGTTTTTCAAATACAATAAGTATAAAAAAGAAGTATTTTATTGGGGGCTTATAATGAATTACAAAATTATTAACAAACAAGTATATGAACAGGCACAATTACGTTCTGTTTCTGATGTTCCGTTTACAGAGGAAGAACTCGAGCATGGTATGAAATTAGTCGTTGCTAAAAAAGACGAGACTCTTACTTTATATTTAGTAGAAATAGATGGCCATAAGAAATTTGATGTTCGTTGGGACGATTCTTCTGAAATCTTTAGTGGCTGGTATTCTGCATGGGATAACTTCTTGTGGTGTTTAAATATAGTTGACCCTCAAGGTAATGAAATAAAATAGGGACATATTAGAAATAAGCAGGCGCTAAAGTACTTCTACTTTAGCGCCTGCTTATTTTCATTTATTGCATTTTTATAAAACCTTCTAAGACTTAAACAACATATTTAAATTTGTAGTTTTTTATGAGCTATATTTAACTTGAAAAGTAAGTAGTATTGTAATTTAAGATATTGAGATTTAATAGAAAGAGATGTATAGTAAAACAAATAATAAATAAGGAAAGATACTATGATTCACGATTCTCGTAAATTCGCAAAATAGCTTATTAAAGCAAGTTTATTAAATAAAATTAGATTTTGTTTAAAAAACACTTGCGAAGTGCTTTCCAACGTGATAAATTATTACTTGTCGTTAAGACAATGCAATCAACGACATCGAACTTCAAAAACAATTTGAAAAAAGATGTTGACATAAACAATTGATTATAATATAATTTAAAAGTTGTCTCCGATGATTTGAAAAATATTTCAAAAAAGTGTTGACAACGAAAAAGAAGAAATGTTATAATTTAAAAGTTGCTGTCGAGAGATGGTTGCTAAATGAACCTTGAAAACTGAACAAGCAAAACGTAATCAATAAAGTTTTAAGTAACTAGCTTCGGTTAGTGAACGAAACACAATTTTGGACATCAAACATGATGCCAGCAAAACAATTTGAGCTAATCAAATTTCTTTTATGGAGAGTTTGATCCTGGCTCAGGACGAACGCTGGCGGCGTGCCTAATACATG
>NZ_JAVGCX010000027.1:0-43154 GCF_052928325.1 Lysinibacillus sp. BSL11
AGCATTTGAGCGGAACACACCCGTATGGGGCGATACGTATCATATTCCATTCAAAGAGATGGCGGCATTACAAGGTCCTGTCTTAAATGTCGGCCCATTTGGTAAGGATGCCCATCAAAAAACAGAGAGATTGCATGTGGATAGTGCGTTTAAAGAGATGCCTGTTATGCTTGACACGCTTATTAAAAGCTTATTTTAGCCATATAAATTTTTCGATATTTAATTGAATACAATGTAAAAAGTTGATGCTATAAAGGTATCAACTTTTTTATTTATCAGAAAAATTTAGAATGACTTGTATTTTTCGTTATCATGACGATACATATAGGACATTATAATTATTTGAAAGTGGGCATGAGGAGAGAGCATGATGGAAAATCAAGAAAAATTAGCTTTTTCTATTCGCGAAGAAATGGTTCAGTCGAATTTAAAAGGGATGAGAATAGTTGCTTGGACACTCATGTATGTATCAGCCATTATTTCGTTAATACATTATGGAGAGGTATTTTTTGTGAAGGCGGAAAGAGCCATGGTTCCCGTCTATATTGCCATTCATATTGCCATGTTTTATATAAATGTTGCAGTATTATTATTTATCCGAGAAAAGCGAATTCATATTACTCCTGTTAATATACAGAAGTATGAACGGTTGGTTGTTGTTTATATTTACACAATAATGCTATTGATTACTGCGATATCGGTATTAGATGTTTACTTTTTCCGTCATGCAGCACTGTATGAGGTTATTTTAATCATTATTTGTACGGTATTCGCATTACCTTTACGAAAAATTGTCTGGATTATTTTGCTTTCTGCATCAGCCATTATTGTGAGTGCATATATGAGTGCTGGAATATCGAGTGAAAATATAAAAATTATATTACCCATGTCATTATTAATACCTATTGGTGTAATGATTCAATATCAGACCTATAAGGTTCGTAAACAAATCCATACCCAGCATATTTTATTGAATGAGGAAATGACCAAAACGAAGCGACTATCAGAATTGTTGGCTATTAAAAATAATGAATTGGCAGAGCAAGCATTAAAAGATTCTTTAACGAATCTACCTAATCGACGTGCATTTAATCAAAAATTGAATAAGATAGGACAGCAACTTTATCAAACACAACCTTTAACAGTCATAATGATTGATATTGATTGCTTTAAAAAATTTAATGATTATTATGGACATTTGCAGGGAGATGCTGCAATTGTCAAAGTCGCATCTCTATTGGAGGAAATTGCAGGGAAGTATAATGCATTTGTTGCCCGTTGGGGTGGCGAGGAATTTGTTATGATAAGCCAGCATACTCATAAGGTTGCTGAACCTGTATGTGAAGAAATTTTAGAAGAAATTCGACAACTTAATATCCCGCATTTACAATCTACTATTGCCCAACAAGTTACTGTTAGTATTGGAATGTGTCAAGCTAAAATCGCAAAATATGAGCATTTACAAACATGTTGTGAATTAGCTGACCAAGCGCTATATTTGGCAAAGCAAAACGGACGAAATAACTATTTCTGCAAAATGGCAATTTTTGATGAAGAAGCAAATGCGTCTATTTGAAGTCATAAAACGTTGCTACGAAGCCCTTCAATACCCCCTTAGGTTGCTTAAATTATAACGAAAGTGTTACAATATAGTTTAGTCAAAAAGAGCCAAGGAGGCATTTCTATGTCAATTGAATTAAACAATGAATTCGGCCAAATTGATATTTCAACAGATGTACTTGCACAAATTGCTGGTGGAGCTGCTGTAGAATGCTACGGTATTGTTGGCATGGCATCTAAACATCAAATTCGTGATGGTCTAACTGATATTTTACGTAAAGAAAACTTCGCAAAAGGTGTTGTAATTCGACAACAGGACGACGATTTACATATAGATATGTACATTATTGTTAGTTACGGAACAAAAATTTCGGAAGTGGCTTATCAAGTACAATCGAAAGTGAAATATACAGTAGATAAAACATTAGGTATGAGCGTAAAATCTGTCAATATCTTTGTACAGGGCGTTCGTGTAGCGAATTAAGAGGAGGAACTAAATCGAATGCAGTCTTTAGACGGTATAAAGTTTGCTGAAATGGTACAAATGGGGGCGCATCACCTATACCAAAATGCAAATTATGTAGATTCATTAAATGTTTTCCCTGTTCCAGATGGTGATACAGGTACAAATATGAACTTATCGATGACATCTGGTGCAAAGGAAACAGAGCATGCTGCTTCAGAGCATATTGGTAAAACAGCACAGGCATTATCAAAAGGCTTGTTAATGGGAGCGCGTGGGAATTCAGGCGTTATTCTATCTCAGTTATTCCGTGGTTTTGGGAAGTTTATTGAGAAGGAGTCAATAATTGATGCAAAGGGCTTTGCTGGAGCATTCCAAGCGGGTGTTGATACGGCATATAAAGCTGTTATGAAGCCAGTAGAAGGAACGATATTAACGGTGGCACGTGAAGCTGCGAAAAAAGGTCTAGAAGTAGCAGAAACTGAAAACGATATCATTGCCGTAATGGAAGCTTTTACAGCAGAGGCAAAGGCATCGTTGGATCGTACACCTGACCTACTGCCTGTTTTAAAAGAAGTGGGTGTGGTAGATAGTGGTGGTCAAGGCTTACTATTTGTGTATGAAGGATTTTTAGCTTCCTTGAAGGGGGAGGCTCTTCCGGAGAAAAATGATGCGACGCTAGATGATTTAATCAATGCAGAACATCATAGAGCCCAAGATTTCATGAACACTGCTGATATTGAATTTGGTTACTGTACAGAGATAATGGTACGCTTAGAAGAAGGAAAAGAACCTTTTAATGAAGAACAATTCCGTAATGAATTAAATCCTTTAGGTGATTCTTTACTTGTTATTTCAGATGAGGAAATTGCGAAGGTTCATATCCATTCCGAGCAACCAGGTTCTGTTCTATCGATTGGCCAAAAATACGGTAGTCTTATAAAAATTAAAGTTGATAATATGCGTGAGCAGCATTCAGCAATCGTGGGTGAAGAACATAAAGCGCCCACGCCTACCAAAAAAGTAGAAAAGCATCCGTATGCTATTGTCACGATTGCTATGGGTGAGGGTGTAGCAGATTTACTGCGCTCTATCGGTGCTTCCTATGTCATTGAAGGCGGTCAAACAATGAATCCTTCAACTGAAGATATCGTGAAAGCTGTACAAGAAATCGGGGCAGAAAAAGTATTAATCTTACCGAATAATAAAAATATAGTGATGGCAGCAGAGCAAGCGGTTGAACTATTAGAAATTGATGCAGCAGTTGTTCCTACTAAGACGATACCTCAAGGAATGGCAGCGATTTTAGCGTTTAACCCAGAGGCGGCTGTTGATATAAATAAAAAAACAATGTCAGAAGCATTTGCAAATGTGAAGACAGGTCAAGTTACCTATGCAGTGCGTGATACATCTATTGATGGTGTTGAAATTCGCAAAGATGATTTTATGGCATTGGCAGAAGGTAAAATTGTCCTTTCTACACCAGCACTAAAGGATGCAGCTGAAAAAGTAATTAAGGATTTAGTCGATGAAGATGCTGAGATTGTTACAGTGATCTATGGTGAAGATACAACTGAACAAGCTGCCTCTGAGTTGGTAGCTTTCATAGAAGAGAACTATCCAGATGTAGAAGTTGAATTATTTAATGGCAAACAAGGGTTATATCCATATATTATTTCAGTAGAATAATTACATGCTACTTTGCTATTCCGTAAAGAAAGCAGTGCACAAAACGTGTACTGCTTTTGTTTATGCTACAAAGAGAATGTTGGATTAAATTTATTAAAAACGTACTAAATATGAATCATTCAATGTACGTACCCACAGGATATAAAATTTGGAAATATTGGATTATCAACGCTTTCATAGTTGTGTATATATGGTGCGGACAATAAATGAGCATAAATATTTACTATAAATTATAGTAGTGGTAATTTTCTGAAAGTTGATAAATTAAATGCTTTACTTTTATAGTACCTATCAAGCATGATATAAATAAAAATAAATATTATTATACGGATAGAATAGAGGGGTGTTTGTATGAAGTTTACTTCAGTATTTGATATTATTGGACCAGTCATGATTGGGCCTTCCTCCTCTCATACGGCAGGAGCAGCTCGCATTGGGCGTGTTGCAAGGGATTTATTTGGTAGACAACCTAAATGGGCAAAAATTCATTTATATGGATCATTTGCAGAAACGTATAGAGGGCATGGTACAGATGTTGCAATTGTAGGAGGCTTATTAAATTACGATACATTTGATGATCGCATTAAAACGGCATTTGAAGATGCCAAAAAAGCAGGATTAGAATACGAATTCATTCCTGAAACAGCTAATACTGAGCATCCAAATACGGCTCGACTTGTCATTGGAGACGATGAAGGGGAAATGTCAGTAGTCGGTATTTCAATTGGTGGCGGAAAAATTGAAGTCAGTGAAGTCAATGGCTTTAAGTTACGTTTAACTGGTGGTATGCCAGCTATTCTTGTTGTTCATGATGATCGTGCTGGCTGTATTGCCAATGTAGCCAATTGTTTGGCGATGCATGAAGTCAACATTGGGCATATGGAGGTATCACGTATCGAACGTGGTTTAACTGCTTTAATGGTAATTGAAGTTGATCAAAACATTGAGGATAAGGTGCTACAGCAAATATCTTTAATTCCATATATTACAAAGGTCTCAAAAATTAATAACTAAGGAGGTGTCCCGTGATGGACGTTTTATTTCATAATGTTCGTGAACTTGTTGAACGAGCAGAGAAAGAAGATAAATTAATATCAGAAATTATGATTGAACAGGAAATATTGATAACTGGTAGAACACGTGAAGAAATCATCCAGCAAATGGATCGAAATCTAACAGTGATGGAAGAAGCAATTGAACGTGGATTACAAGGTGTGCAATCAGTAACAGGTTTAACTGGTGGGGATGCCGTATTACTTCAAAATTATATTGCACAAGGAAAGTCACTTTCAGGTGATTTATTATTAGATGCAGTAAGTAAAGCGGTTGCAACTAATGAAGTAAATGCTGCAATGGGAACAATCTGTGCAACACCAACAGCAGGTTCAGCAGGTGTAGTACCAGGAACACTGTTTGCAGTAAAAAACAAACTAAATCCAACTCGTGATCAAATGATTCGTTATCTATTTACGTCAGGAGCATTTGGATTTGTGGTAGCCAATAACGCTTCCATTTCTGGGGCTGCTGGCGGTTGTCAGGCAGAGGTTGGTTCAGCTGCAGGTATGGCTGCCGCTGCTATTGTCGAAATGGCTGGAGGTACACCACAGCAATGTTCCGAAGCGTTTGCCATTACACTAAAAAACATGCTAGGTCTTGTCTGTGACCCAGTGGCTGGCTTGGTTGAAGTCCCTTGTGTTAAACGTAATGCTATGGGAGCATCTAACTCCCTAGTAGCGGCCGATATGGCACTTGCTGGTGTAACAAGTCGTATTCCATGTGATGAAGTAATTGGTGCTATGTATCGCATTGGACAATCTATGAGTCCTAATCTTAAAGAGACGGCACGAGGCGGTCTAGCAGCAACACCAACAGGTAAGGCGATCAGTAAAGCCATTCTTGAAAATGGTGGCTTACAAAGCATTAAAGCCCTTCAATAAAAAATAAGAAACATGCTATCTAAATAGGTAGCATGTTTTTTGTGTTGATGGATAGCTTACTGGAAAGAAAAACCCTCTTACGTACATAGTCGATTTAAGTATAATTAAATTTTAATAAGGGAATGTATTTATCTTAATTATATAGCAGGGACGTGAATAGAGATGGATTTGCGTAATTTGAAAACATTTCATGTTGTTTCAACTTACCTCAACTTTACAAAAGCGGCTGAAATTTTAAATTATAGCCAGCCTACAATTAGCCAACAGATTAAAGCGTTAGAGGAAGAGTTAGGGCATATCTTAATTAATCGAATGGGCAAGAAAATGTTTCTTTCTCAAGTAGGAAAAATAGTAAAGGAACATACAGATCAATTATTTGGGATTATTGAAGAAATGGAACAGGATTTGAAGAATTTCGAAAAGCCATTTGGTCATTTGACAATCGCTGCACCAGAGTTTTATTGTGGCTATTATTTATCGCATATTATCGGCTCGTTTTTAAAACAGTACCCTCAGGTAAACCTAAAACTTCTTTGTGCCAATAGTAAAGAAACAGCCAAACTTGTGAGTTCAAATCAAGCAGATATAGGTTTTGTAGCTGGACACCCTAGTTACGCTGGTGTAGAGGGGATTTTATTGGAGGAAGAGGATTTAGTATTGGTTGGAAATCCGCTTATTATAAAGGATCGTAATGTGCAGGAAATATTCGATGATTATCCCTTTATAACCTATGGAATGGATGACTGTATTGTCAGCTGCCTGCAAGAAATTAAGTGTAAGCCACAAACAGTAGTGGAATTTGGAAGCGAGGAAGCAATTAAGAGAGCAGTATTGGAACAAGTGGGTCTAGCCTTGTTGAGTGATATTATTATACAAAAAGAGGTAACCAAAGGGAGTCTTCAAGTTCTGTACCGATTCCCTAAAAAGTTACCTACCTATTTAATTTTTCCACAAAATGCTAAAACATTTAGTAATGTAAGCACATTTATTGATTTAGTTAAAGATACTTGGAAAACAATTTAATTAGTTTGTATATCGAAAAATGAAAAGAATGTTGCAGCCTGGTGAAACCGCAGGGATGTAACGTTCTTTTTCATTTTTGGATGTATCCCGATGAATTTATATGTAAATTTATCAATAGTAACTATTTAAAATAGTAATTTTTTATTTATTTTTTTATCAATTACAATGAATAAGACGGAAATTTCAAAAAAAGGGGATGGCTTTTTATGTTGGAGAGATATGTTACGCATTGATAGTGGTCATGAAAATTTGTTTTTAATCAATGATTCAACTAAGGAGGATGGCGAATGAGTAAATTTATAGCTAATAAAGAAATAGAGCAACAAAAAGGAATTAATGTTTATGTGTTAATCTTTTGCCTTATTGTTGTATCATCCATTTTAACGTATTTTATTCCAGCTGGTTCATTTCAACGGGAAGAAGTTAATGGACGTCAAGTGATTCAACCTGGGACATTTAGTTTTACAGATATGAACCCCATTGGCTTTTTAGATATTTTTAGCAGTGTACATTCTGGCATGATGCAAGGAGCAAGTATTATTTTCTTCGTATTGATAGTAGGAGGTACCTTTGGAATACTATCAGCCACAGGAGCATTAGAATCCTTTATCGCCATGCTATCTGTAAAAATGGCTAAACGCGAAATGTTAATAATACCAGTATTAATGTTGTTTTTCGCCTGTGCTGGGTCATTAATGGGGATGTCTGATGAAACGATTGTATATGTAGGGATTCTTGCACCGCTTGCTGTTGCCCTAGGGTTTGATGCAATTACAGGTTTTGCTATTGTTATTCTTGGTGCATCTGTCGGATTTTCGGCAGCTGTTATGAATCCGTTTACAGTAGGAATAGCACAAGAGATTGCGGGCTTGCCTTTATTTTCGGGAGTTGCTTTTCGAATTGTCATTTTTATTGTCTTATACACAGTAGCAACAATATATGTTTATCGCTATGCAAAAAAAGTGAAAAACAATCCTGAACTTGGATTTTATGGAAATTCCCGCAATGATGAGGGTGATTTCGTACAGGGGAATTCGAAAATGGAAATCAGACATAAGCTTGTTATGGCTACATTTCTTTTGAATTTTATCGTATTGATGTACGGGGTTGTAAAACTAGGTTGGTACATTACTGAAATAGCTGGTTTATTTTTATTGTTTGGTATTTTAATGGGTATTATTGGCAAATTATCACCTTCGCATATTGCTAATTCATTTATGAAGGGTGCAGGGGATTTAGTTGGTGGCGCTCTTATCATTGGGTTAGCTCAGTCTATTTTAGTGATTTTCAATAACTCAGGATTGATTGATACAATTCTCTTTTACACATCTGCATTACTTGATTCAGTTCCACCTGTACTAAATGCAGTAGGGATGTTTATTTTTCAGTTATTTTTAAATTTTTTAGTACCATCAGGAAGTGGACAGGCTGCCTTAACGATGCCAATTATGGCGCCTTTATCAGATATGATTGGTGTTACAAGACAAACAGCCGTACTTGCCTATCAATTTGGAGATGGTATGTCGAATATTATTTTCCCAACAGTAGGTTTTTTAATGGCGGGATTATCAATTGCGGGTATCCCTTGGGGTAAATGGATAAAGTGGATTTTTCCGTTTATGCTTATTCAAGTAACAGTTGCGGTAATATCGCTCATCATTGCACAAGTCATACAATACGGACCTTTCTAAAGGAGTTTAACAATGGAAATAATGAATATAAAAAAATTAACAGAAAAGGCAATAGAGGATCGCCGTCATCTGCACCAATACCCAGAGCTTTCTGGGGAAGAATACGAAACAAGTGCGTTTATTCGCAAAAGACTAGAGGAGTTAGATATAGAAATTCTAGATTATGAGCCTCCAGGTGTAGTGGCATTTATAAAAGGGACAAAGGGAACAAAAACTATTGCATTACGTGCCGATATAGATGCCTTACCTATAAAAGAAGAGGGAGACAAACCGTACATTTCAGACAGGCAAGGTGTTGCTCATATGTGTGGCCATGATGGTCATACTGCGATTTTATTAGCAGTTGCAACATGGGTAAGCTTAAATAGAGAGAAAATCGAGCCGAATATCAAGCTTATATTTCAATCGGCAGAGGAAATCACCCCAAGTGGTGCTGATTTATTAATTCAAAAAGGTGTGTTGGAAGATGTAGATGCTATTTTTGGCATTCACTTATGGCAAGGTTTAGAGAAAGGAAAGATAGGTTTAACACATGGGCCGATGATGGCTTCTATTGATGATTTTGAAATTATAATTCAAGGGTATGGTGGCCATGGATCAATGCCACATGAAACAATTGATCCTATTTATATAGCCAGCCATTTAATGCAAGCTTTTCAAAGTATCATAAGTAGAAATGTCAATCCTATCGATGCGGGTGTCATTACAGTTGGTAATATACAAGCGGGAACCACTTATAATATTATTCCTGATACAGCAAAATTAACTGGAACGATCAGAGCATTGACACCGAACACTGTAAAAATCATTAAAACGAAAATGGTAAGTTTAACAGAAGGAATTTGCCGAGCATTTGGAGCAGAAGGAAAAATCGATTTTATTTTAGGAACACCTCCGCTCGTCAATGATCCAACACAATCGCGATTTATTGAATCGATTGTACGGGAACAATTTGGAGATACCGCATTTAAGGTAGTCGAACCAGTCATGGGTGGAGAAGATTTTTCTTATTATTTACAACATAAGCCTGGAGCATTTGTTTTTGTAGGTATGGGTGGTGACAAAAGCCAATATCCACACCATCATCCACGATTTGATCTAGATGAAGATGTTTTCCCTGATGCGATTCAACTATTTATAAATATTATCTTGCAACATAAATAATCAGACTATTTATACGAAAAGGAGTTTTACATCGTGATAAAAAAGATTGAAGTGTTTGCAGCACGTTTACAATTAAAGGAACCATTCGTTATTTCTTATGTTCATTTAGATGATATGCCAACTATTCTTACCAGAATAGAGACGGATGAGGGTGTAGTTGGCTGGGGCGAAGCTGTGCCTGATCAAAATGTGACGGGTGAAACTTGGGAGAGCACGTATCACGTTATTAAACATGAATTAGCACCATTATTGATTAATGAAGATCCATTTGCAGTAGATCGTATTCATAAAAAGTTTAATGAAAAAATTGATGGAGTCCCTTCAGCAAAAGCCGCATTGGACATTGCGCTCTATGATTTAATGGGGAAAATGACTGGTCAACCAGTTTATCAATTAATTGGTGGAAAAGCACATGAGGAATTACAGGTGCCAAGAGTAATTAGTATTAAGAGTCCAGAGGAAATGGCTCAAGATGCAAGTGAATTTGTAAAATCGGGTTTCCGTAATATTAAAATTAAGGTTGGTACAAATGCTGATTTAGATATTGCTCGTATTCGTGCGGTAAGAGAAGCAATAGGTGATGAGGTGCAACTGCGGGTAGATGCCAATCAAGGTTGGAATAGGATGGAGACACTAAAAGTAATTAGAGAAACTACAACTTGTCATGTAGATTGGTACGAGCAACCAGTAAAAGCACATGATTTAAGAGCGTTAAAAGAAATTAGAGCCCTTTCACCTTGTAGTATTATGGTAGACGAGGGTGTTCATACTATTTATGATTTAGTCGATGTCATAGAAATGCGTGCTGCGGATATGCTAAATATAAAATTGATGAAATCAGGTGGAATCTATCCAGCTCTAGCTCTTGCAAGTCTTGCGGAGGCTGCAGAGATGCCTTGTCAAGTAGGCTCTATGGTTGAATCAGCAATCGGAACAATGGCTGGGGCACACCTAGCCATCAGTAAGTCGATAATCCATACAAACGAGATGGTCGGACCATTAATGTTTGTAAAAGATGTGGCAAATGTTACATACTATAAAGACATCCTGCAGTTAAGCGATAAAGCTGGATTAGGAATAGAAGTTGATGAGCAATATGTGAAAGAAATTACATGTTTCTCCTGTGAAATTAAATAATCAAAAGCTTAACCCTATCAATCATTGGTAGGGTTTTTGCTTATGTGTAGGGTTAGTGAAATAATTTATGGTAAATTAGATAGAGAGAGTATAACACTACATAAACAATCAATGAAGGGAGTTGTGGGATAAGATGACTGAATTATATGGACCCGTCAATGAATTAAAAGGCGTCGGGAAAGAAACAGCAGCCCATCTTGAATCACTAGGAATCAATACAATAGCTGATTTATTATGGACGTTCCCACATCGACATGAAGATTTTCGTTTAAAAGATTTAGCACAAACACCACATAACGAACGGGTTACAGTTGAGTGTAAGGTGGAGCGGGAGCCTACGATTTTATTTTTAGGTCGCAATAAGTCAAGACTCCAAGTAACTGTTTTAGCAGGAAGACATTTAGTGAAAGTCGTATTTTTCAATCAGGGCTATTTAAAGCAAAAGCTTGTACCTGGTTCCATTATTACGGTGACTGGTAAATGGGATCGTGGTAGACAAGTAATCAATGGCACTTCAGTTACATTTGGTCCTAAAACAGATCAAGTTGACTTTGAGCCTGTCTATAGTCTGAAAGGTTTGATCCCCCAAAAAAGATTTCGAAAATATATGCGACAAGTGTTAGACGATTGTGGGGAAGTACTGCCAGAGACCATTCCATATTATTTACAAGAGTCGTATAAGCTTGTTTCAATAAGAGAGGGCTTGGAGGGTATTCATTTTCCACTGAATGCTGAACATGCTAAACAAGCAAGGAGACGCTTTGCCTATGAGGAGCTATTAAATTTCCAATTGCGTATTCAAGCTTTACGGAAAATAAGGAAGGATAGTGAACACGGTACAGTTATTCAATTTAATGTGCATAAGTTACGAGATTTTATCGCTTCCTTACCCTATGAATTAACGAATGCTCAAAAGCGCGTGGTGAATGAAATTTGTAAGGATTTGAAGGAACCACATCGAATGAATCGCTTGCTACAAGGGGATGTAGGTTCAGGTAAAACCGTCGTAGCAGCAATAGGGCTATATGCGGCCGTAACAGCAGGTTTTCAAGGCGCCTTAATGGCACCAACTGAAATATTAGCGGAACAGCACTTAGAGAATTTGAAAGAATGGTTCCAACCATTTGGCGTTCGTGTTGCACTCTTATCCGGATCCACTAAAACAAAAGAGCGACGTGCGATATTAGCTGATTTGGCAAATGGAGATCTTGATATTGTTATTGGTACACATGCACTAATCCAGCCAGATGTTATTTTTCATAAACTTGGCTTTATCATCACGGATGAACAGCATCGCTTTGGTGTGGAGCAACGACGTATTTTGCGTGATAAAGGGGAGAATCCCGATGTGCTTTTTATGACAGCTACCCCGATACCACGAACATTAGCTATTACTGCATTTGGGGAAATGGACGTATCGATGATTGATGAAATGCCAGCAGGGCGTAAGCAGATTGAAACGCATTGGATGAAGAAAGAACAATTCGGCTCCGTTTTATCTAAGCTAGAAATAGAGTTAGCGGCTGGAAGACAAGCCTATGCGATTTGTCCGCTTATTGAGGAATCTGATAAGCTTGATGTTCAGAATGCTGTGGAAATTTATGAGCAGCTAGCGACTTATTTTAAAGAACGTTATCATGTCGGTTTAATGCATGGGCGTTTATCAGCTGATGAAAAAGATGCGGTTATGCGTGCTTTTAGTGAAGGGACTATTCAAGTTTTAGTTTCTACAACCGTTGTAGAGGTAGGAGTAAATGTACCAAACGCTACCTTTATGATTGTCTATGATGCTGAACGCTTTGGCTTAGCACAGTTGCATCAGCTTCGAGGTCGCGTTGGTCGTGGTGAGCACCAATCATACTGTATCTTACTTGCAGATCCTAAGTCTGATGAGGGGAAAGAACGTATGCAATCGATGACAGAAACAAATGATGGTTTCCGTTTAGCTGAAAAAGATCTTGAATTAAGGGGGCCAGGAGACTTTTTTGGTAGAAAGCAAAGTGGTTTACCTGATTTTAAAGTAGCTGATTTAGTACATGATTATCGTATATTGGAGACCGCTAGAAAAGATGCCTCAGAAATGCTTGAAACAAAAGCGTTTTGGCAGGATGACGACTATCAATACTTGCGTAAAATGCTAGAAGATACTGGTGTTTTACAAGGAGAGCGCTTCGATTAATGTGGGAAGCTTGTTAGCAAAGAAAGAGTGTAAGTACTTGATTTCAAAACAAGTCTTGCATTCTTTTTTTATACTCTATATACTGATATTAGTACCAAGTGCTAATAACAACTCAAAAGGTGGCGAATGAAGTTGAGACGAACGAAAAAAGAGCGACAGCGACTACTATCTGAAACGATAGCTGAAAATCCATTCGTCACAGATGAACAGCTAGCAACACAGTTTCAGGTAAGTGTCCAAACAATTCGTTTAGACCGTATGGAATTATCAATACCAGAATTACGCGAGCGAATTAAAGACGTTGCTTCAAAAAGCTATGAAAATGAAGTGAAATCTCTCCCGATTGATGAGGTCATTGGGGAGATAGTAGATATTGAATTAGATCATCGAGCACTCTCGATTTTTGATGTACAAGAAGAGCATGTTTTTCAGCGTAATGGCATCGCACGTGGGCATCATTTGTTTGCGCAAGCAAATTCATTAGCGGTTGCAGTAATTGATGACGAACTAGCATTAACCGTACATTCCAATATTACGTTTGTGAAACCTGTACGAGCTGGAAATCGTGTTATTACAAAAGCGATTGTTATCGGACGAGATGAACAAACACATCGAACAAAAGTTGAGGTAACATCTACCGTTAATGGTGAAACCGTTTTTGTTGGTGAGTTTGATATGTACCGCACGAAAGGTAAAGGTGAGTAACAATGAAATTAGCGCTTGATGGAATGGGTGGAGACAATGCACCAAAATCAGTTGTTGAAGGTGCACTTTTAGCATTAGAGCAAATTCCAAACTTAGAAATTCAACTATATGGTCATCAAGATAAGCTGGAACCATTTTTAAAACAACATGATCGATTAAAGGTTATACATTGTGAGGAAGTAGTAGAAGGAACTGATGATCCTGCCCGTGCTGTTCGTAGAAAAAAAGATTCTTCAATGGCGCGTATGATGGATGCTGTTGAAGAGGGTAAAGCAGATGCTTGCCTTTCTGCAGGCAATACAGGGGCCCTGATGGCGGGTGGCCTATTTAAAGTAGGTCGCATTGAGGGAATAGCCAGACCAGCATTAGCTACAACGCTACCAACATTAGACGGTAAAGGGTTTTTAATGCTTGATTTAGGGGCGAATGCAGATGCTCGCCCAGAGCATTTAGTGCAATATGCCATTATGGGAGATATTTATGCTAAAAAGGTTGGAGGTTTACAAAAACCTCGAATTGGCTTATTAAATATCGGTACCGAGGATAAAAAAGGGAATGAATTAACAAAAGCTACCTTCGAATTATTGAAGGAAGCAGATTTTAATTTTATTGGAAATGTAGAAGCACGTGATTTACTTGAAGGAGTAGCTGATGTTGTTGTAACAGATGGCTTTACAGGAAATATGGTGTTGAAGTCTATTGAAGGGACAGCAGGTGCTTTATTTTCTATGTTAAAAGAGGCCTTTATGTCTTCAACGAAAACGAAAATTTCAGCAGCGCTCATGAAAAATAATTTACGTGACTTAAAAAATAAAATGGACTATACAGAATATGGTGGCGCAGGATTGTTTGGCTTACAAGCACCTGTTATTAAGGCACATGGATCATCAAATGCAAAAGCGATTTTCAGTGCCATTCGACAAGCCAATACGATGGTAGAGCATACGGTTATTTCGACGATTACCGAGACAGTACGCCACATAGAAATTGATTAAGCAAAGGGGATTATTCAAATGACAAAAATAGCATTTATTTTTCCAGGACAGGGTTCACAAGTAGTTGGAATGGGTCAAGAATTTGTTGAGAATGCTGCAGAAAGTAAAGCATTTTATGATCGCGCAGATCAAGCTCTTCAATTTGAATTATCTAAATTAATGTTAGAAGGTCCAGCAGAAGAGTTAACACTGACATATCATGCACAGCCAGCACTACTTACTACTGGTGTAATGGTGGCTGAAAAGTTACGCGCAGCAGGTATAAAACCACACTACGCAGCGGGCCATTCACTTGGAGAATATGGTGCATTGGTGTTAGCAGGTGTTATGTCATTTGATGATGCCGTGTCAATCGTGCATAAACGAGGTCTTTATATGAATGAAGCTGTGCCAGCAGGACAAGGCGCAATGGCGGCAATTTTAGGAATGGAACTAGAGGCATTGAACGAGGTAACAGAGCAGGTATCAGCATCAGGTGACTCTGTTCAGGTGGCTAATGTGAATTGTCCAGGACAAATTGTTATTTCGGGCACTAAAGAAGGTGTGGATAAAGCAAGCGTTGCTGCTAAAGAAGCTGGAGCAAAACGAGCAATACCTTTAGTTGTAAGTGGTCCCTTCCACTCTGATTTAATGCGTCCATCTTCAGAGAAACTGCAAGCAGCATTGGCAGAGATCTCTTTATCTGCACCTGAAATTCCTGTAATTGGCAATGTGATGGCGAAGGAATTAAAAGATGTAGCAGCAATACAACAAGAGCTAGTTGAACAGGTATACAGTGCTGTTCAATGGGAAGCTTCTATGCGTGAAATGCTTGCGCAAGGTGTTGACGTTTTTATCGAATGTGGACCTGGTAAAGTATTAAGCGGTCTCTTGAAAAAAATTGATCGCTCTGTTGCAGCTTATTGTGTGTATGATGAAGCTTCGTTAGAAGCAGTTTTAGAAGCGTCGAAGGAGTGGTCAATCAATGCGTAAATTAGAAGGAAAAGTAGCCGTTGTAACAGGAGCTTCAAGAGGGATTGGACGTGCTATTGCTTTAAAGCTTGCAGATGAAGGTGCTAAGGTTGTTGTGAACTATAGTGGCTCTCAGGCAAAAGCAGAAGAAGTAGTAGCGATGATTCAAGAAAATGGTGGCGAAGCAATTGCTGTACAAGCTAGCATCTCTCAAACAGAAGAAGTGACAGCATTAATGGATGCTGCTGTGAAAACATACGGCTCCCTTGATATTTTAGTGAATAATGCTGGTATTACAAGAGATAACTTGATCATGCGTATGAAAGAAGACGAATGGGATGATGTATTAAATACAAACCTTAAAGGTGTTTTCCTTTGTACGAAAGCGGTCACACGTCAAATGATGAAGCAACGTGCAGGTCGCATTATTAATATTTCTTCCATCGTTGGTGTAGCAGGTAATGCTGGTCAAGCGAACTATGTTGCGGCTAAAGCAGGTGTAATTGGACTAACGAAAACGACGGCAAAGGAATTAGCTTCTCGTAATATTTTAGTTAATGCTATTGCACCAGGTTTTATCGAAACAGAAATGACAGAACAATTGCCAGAGGATATCAAACAAGGTATGCTAACACAGATTCCTCTTGCGAAACTTGGTCAGCCAGAGGATATTGCAAAAGCAGTAGCTTTCTTAGCATCGGATGACGCAAATTATATGACTGGACAAACGCTTCATATTGATGGCGGTATGGTCATGTAATTTCAATTAGGCATATACGCTGATTTTTTGTATAATCATTTGAGGGGAGGTGAATCATTTGTCTACAGTATTAGAACGCGTAACAAAAGTAATCGTGGACCGTTTAGGTGTGGAAGAAAGCGAAGTAACGCTTGAAGCTTCTTTCCGTGATGATTTAGGTGCTGACTCATTAGACGTAGTTGAGCTTGTAATGGAGCTTGAAGACGAATTCGATATGGAAATTTCTGATGAAGATGCTGAAAAAATCTCAACAGTAGGTACTGCAATCTCATACATCGAAAGTAAATTAAACTAATTTCGTTTAAACTTTATTTAGTGAAAATAGATCACCTCTAATGGTGTAATGGTCATCGTAATCATACAATGGTTTTATGGTAGCTTGAATAAAGTAGAAATTACTTTTTCTGCATTCCTTGTTTGAAGGAACAGATTCAATGAATGAAGATGTATTTAAAGGGACGAAATGGATCGGTTTTCGATCTATTAACGTCCCTTTTTTATGTTAAAAATCTAATGACAGTCAGCTTCAAAATGCTCTCTAATGGGAGATGCATGCTGAATTAAGAGGGATTTTCGGAAAAATTTCCAAAACATTGTGTTTAAGCCGAAATACTTTTGCATAAACGCCCTGAAAAAGGTACACTAAAACGGTAGAAACTATTAGGAAGGCAGATTTGTTCAATGGCTATGAAAAGAAAAGGAACTATGCAGAAATCTGGCGTACTTCCTGAAAAAGTACGCAACCAATTTGAGCTGTTACAGCATGAATTAAATATCACATTTATTAATAAAAATTTATTGTACCAAGCATTCACGCATTCATCTTATGTGAATGAGCATCGCCGTAAATTATTTACGGATAATGAGCGTCTGGAATTTTTAGGAGACGCAGTACTTGAACTGTCTGTTTCTAAATATCTTTTTGAGAAATACCCAAATATGAGCGAGGGTGAGTTAACAAAGCTAAGAGCTTCCATTGTATGTGAGCCATCACTAGTGATTTTTGCTAACGAGCTAGGCTTTGGACGCTTTGTATTACTTGGAAAAGGTGAGGAATTAACAGGTGGTCGGGAACGTCCAGCGCTGCTTGCAGATGTCTTTGAGTCATTTGTAGGTGCACTCTATTTAGATCAAGATTTACAAACGGTCGTGTCATTTTTAGAACGAATCGTGTTCCCAAAAGTAGAAGTCGGTGCTTTTTCGCATGTGATGGATTTTAAAAGTCAATTGCAAGAAATGGTACAGCAAACGAATAATGGACTTCTTCATTATGAGATTATCGATGAAAAAGGCCCAGCACATAATCGTACCTTTGTATCAAGCGTATTATTAAATGGACAAGAGCTTGGTATTGGTCGTGGAAAATCAAAAAAAGAAGCCGAGCAGCAAGCTGCACAATGTGCAATGCGGATGATGCGTGAAGAAGCTGCAAAAGAGGAGGCTTAATAGATGTTCCTAAAACGACTAGAAGTGATTGGCTTTAAATCTTTTGCGGAACGCATTGGAATTGATTTTGTACCTGGTGTTACAGCCGTTGTTGGACCAAATGGCAGTGGAAAAAGTAATGTCACAGATGCGATTCGTTGGGTACTTGGGGAGCAATCGGCAAAGTCGTTACGTGGAGCAAAGATGGAAGATGTTATTTTCGCTGGGAGTGACTCTCGTAAGCCACTCAACTTTGCAGAGGTAACACTTATTTTAGATAATACTGACGAGCAACTTGCTTTTTCTTATACAGAAGTCAGTGTAACAAGACGCGTATACCGTTCAGGTGATAGTGAATATTTATTAAATAACCAACAGTGTCGCCTGAAGGATATTACGGACTTGTTTATGGATTCAGGACTTGGGAAAGAGGCATTTTCAATTATATCTCAAGGTCGTGTTGATGAGATTTTAAATAGTCGACCTGATGACCGACGTTCTATTTTTGAAGAGGCTGCTGGCGTTTTAAAGTATAAAATAAGAAAGAAAAAAGCGGAGCATAAGCTTGTTGAGACAGATGAAAATTTGTATCGTGTATTAGACATTCTCCATGAATTAGACAACCGATTAGAGCCGCTTGAAATGCAGGCATCTAGTGCAAGAGATTATGTACAAATGTCTTCTGAGCTAAAGGATTTTGATATTGCCATTCTTGTGCATGATTTTAAAAATTGTGCACAATCTTTGCATGCGCTTAAAGAGGAATTTTCGAAGCTTTCTGCAACAGAGTTAGAACAAGCTCAAAGTATTTCAATGATTGATCAAAAGACCGCCAACATACGTAAGCTATTAAAAGATCTAGATGATTATTTGGATGTGTCGCAGGCTGAGCTTGTCAATGCCACTATGGAGGTAGAGCGTTGGGATGGTCGTAAGGCATTGATGGCTGAAAAACGCCAAAATGCATCGAATCAACTATTACAACTGAATACAACATTACAAGAGGCTAAGGCGGAAGTAGAATTACTCCTGGTTCAAGAACAGGAGAAAAAAGAAGTGTTTTCCGAGAAGCAACAAGCCGTATCAGTGTTAAAGCAGAGCATCAAGCAGTTAGAACAATCATTAAATCGGTCTGTGACAGAAATCGAGGAAGAAATAGAAAACTATAAAAATCGATATATTGATTCATTAAATGAAGAAGCAACAGTGAAGAATGAATTGAAAAATATCGATCAGCAATTAGCTCAACAAAAGGCAATGGCGGCAAAAATGTCCGATCAAACAGATGAAATTGGACAAGAGCTTATGCAAATCATTGCTGAAAAAGAAAAGTTAGTGGTGGAACATGCCTCGACAACCAATGATTTACAGAAAAAATTAGAGCAATATGAAACCTTACAAATACAGTTGAAAAATGTCAATATTTCTTTTAGCGAAAAACAGGATATGTTGTACAAAGCGTATCAACACCAACAACAACTAAAGGCTAGAAAAGATACATTAGCTGAACTCGAAGCTGATTTTTCTGGGTTCTTCCAAGGTGTTAAAGAGGTCTTGCTTGCTCGAGATAAAGGTGATTTACAAGGTATTGAGGGTGCTGTAGCAGAGTTAATCCAAGTTGAAGGAAAGTATTCACAAGCGATTGAAACAGCTTTAGGTGCTGCCTCTCAACATATTGTCACAACCAATGAGCGCCATGCGCAACAGGCTATTCACTGGTTAAAACAAAAACGGGCTGGACGTGCTACTTTTTTACCGAAAACAGTCATGAAATCACGCAAAATTAATCCAGGAACTATTCAGCTAGCAACTGAACATCCTGCCTTTGTTCAAATGGCAGATGCACTTGTCACTTTTAATGAAGACAATCGAACAATTGTTGAAAATCTATTAGGGAATGTGATCGTGGCATCAAATTTAGAAGGTGCAAGTCAAATTGCCCGATTATGTGGTTTCCGATACCGAGTTGTCACACTTGAAGGAGATATTGTTAATGCAGGGGGTTCCTTAACAGGTGGTGCACTGAAACAGCAATCCTCACTCTTTACAAGAAAAGCAGAGTTAGATGATTTAATCATTAAGCTAGAATCGTTACAGGCTTCCATTTATAGTGCTGAACAGGCTGTTGCAGCCGAAAAAGAGAAGCTTGCAGTACTGCGAGATCAAGTAGAGCAATTAAAGCTTGAAGGAGAGCAATTACGAAAAGATGAGATGCAACAGTCAAGTCGTATTCGTGAGCTAGAAGTCGTAGAAAAAAGCTTATCGGCTAGAGTAACCTTTGCTTCAACTGAAACAAAAGATGTAAAAACACGTGAGGAAGCATTGTTAACACAAAAGCAAGCAGCAGAGGAGCGCTTAAATACCCTTGCTGTAGAACTTGTCGAAATCAATGAAACTGTCGAACAATTAAGTAAGGTAAAGTTACAGGGGGAGACAGAGAAAGATGTCTTACGAGAACAGCTTGCCGAAAAACGTTCACAGCTAGCGGTTATGCAAGAACAAATGTCACAAGTTCAAATTACGACTGCTGAACTGGCACTGCAATTAAACAAAGCACAACAAAAAGTTAAAAATATTTCTCAGGAAATAATGTGGCTTCAATCTGATGAATCGACAAATCATTTAAGTGATGAAGAGGTCGAGGAACAGGTTGTGACATGGAAAGCAAGAAGAGATGCCTTACAAGAGACTATTTCTGAAAAGAAAGAACAGAAAATAGGACAACAACAAGAACTCTCTACATTAGAAGAACAACTCAAGGAACTACAGCGTATTCATAAAGGATACCTTGAAGCAATTCGTGCCAATGAGTTAAAACGTAATCGTGTAGAATTTGAAATGGATAATTTTATCGAACAACTCGAAGAAAATTATCAGTTAACATTCGAAGAGGCTGAGAAAGAAGCTCTGGCAATAGAAGATGAAGAGTTTGTGCGAAGACGTGTTAAATTGTTAAAAAGATCCATTGAAGAGCTAGGACCTGTTAATTTAAGTGCGATTGAGGAATATGATAGAGTACTAGAACGTCATACTTTCTTAACTGAACAACGAGAGGACTTGCTTGCTGCACAGGAAACATTACATGAAGCAATCAAAGAAATGGATGAAGAAATGACGTTGCGCTTTAGTGAAACGTTTTACGCTATTAGAGAGCAATTTAAACGTGTTTTCCGTGAATTGTTTGGCGGGGGGCAAGCTGATTTGGTTTTAATTGACCCACAAAATTTATTGGAAACAGGCATTGAAATTGTAGCACAGCCTCCAGGGAAAAAATTACAGAATTTAAGTTTACTTTCTGGTGGGGAGCGTGCACTTACGGCCATTGCTTTACTATTCTCCATCTTAAATATTCGACCTGTACCATTTTGTATTCTGGATGAGGTAGAGGCGGCTTTAGATGAGGCGAACGTTGTGCGTTATAGCCAATATTTGAAAAAGTTTAGTCTCGACACACAATTCATTGTAATTACTCATCGTAAAGGAACAATGGAGGGAGCTGATGTCTTGTATGGTATAACAATGCAAGAATCAGGTGTGTCGAAACTTGTATCAGTAAAACTAGAAGATGAACCCGTACTTGCGGAGCAAAGGAGCGAACAAGCATGAGTTTTTTTAAACGTTTAAAAGATAAATTAATGGGTAATCCAGCAGAGGAAGAGAGGCTAGACCCAACAGACAAAGAACAGGAATCCGACCATTTGGAGCCGGAGCTTGAAGAATCAAACGCCATTGAGACCGTTGATCTAAAAGTGTCTGAACAAGATGAAGCATCACCTGAAATGGCGATTGTGAAAGAAGCCGAAGTGGAAGCTGAGCCCTCACCTGAAATAGAAGAAGCACAGCTAGATGTTCAAGAGCTAGCAGTAGTAGAGGATGAACCACTGGAAGAGAAAAAGCCTTCTGCTTGGTCAATAACACAAAAATTCAAGGCTGGTCTTGAAAAAACACGTAATTCCTTTACATCAAAAGTGAATGACCTTGTTGCACGCTATCGTAAAGTGGATGAGGATTTCTTTGAAGAATTAGAGGACTTACTATTACAGGCTGATGTTGGATTTGAAACTGTCATGGAACTCATGGATAAACTGCGTTATGAGGTGCAACGTAAAAATATTAAAGATACAAATGGCATCCAAGCAGTGATTTCTGAGAAGCTTGTAGAAATTTATGAGCAAGGTGAAGAAGATTTAATTGAACTAACTATGCAGCCAGATGGTGAACTAACTGTTATTCTATTTGTTGGCGTAAATGGTGTTGGGAAAACAACAACGATAGGTAAGCTAGCGCACCGTTTAAAATCTCAAGGGAAAACGGTTGTATTAGCTGCGGGTGATACGTTCCGTGCAGGTGCTATAGATCAATTGCAAGTATGGGGAGATCGTGTTGGTTGTGAGGTTATTAAACAATCAGAGGGCTCTGACCCAGCGGCAGTCATGTATGATGCGATTCGTGCAGCAAAAAACAGAAAAGCGGATGTGTTGATTTGTGATACAGCTGGACGCTTGCAGAACAAAGTGAACCTAATGAATGAGCTTGAAAAAGTTCATCGTGTTATTTCACGTGAAATTCCAAATGCTCCACATGAAGTATTATTAGCATTAGATGCTACAACTGGCCAAAATGCGCTTGTTCAAGCACAAACATTTAAAGAGGCAACGAATGTGACAGGAATTGTTTTAACAAAGCTAGACGGTACTGCTAAAGGGGGTATTGTTCTTGCTATTCGTAACAAGCTGCACATTCCTGTGAAATTTGTGGGTCTTGGTGAGAAAATGGATGATTTACAGCCATTTGATGCCGAACGATATGTCTATGGACTATTTGCTGATGGTTTGGATAAGGAACTACAAAATAATGATGAGAACAGCTAACAGTGGCTGAATAGTTTTATATTGATTGCCATTTATTTCTTCTCTATTGAGAAAGCTGGATGCTTAGTTTGCTTCAGTTTTTGAACAAAATTGGATAAAGTGACACTGACACGTAATAGATAAAGACGCTCGATTGTGTAGAGGTGAATTGACTTGTTTAAAAGAGTAATACTAGCCAAAGGCAAAAAACGCCTGAAAGCTGCAATTTAGGCTTTTAGACAAGGAGATTACCTTGACACAGACGGGCGCTTTTCGTTATGATACAAATGACTAATAGCGGGAGGAGAAACATTCGATGCTACTTGAAAAAACAACACGCATGAACTTTCTCTTCGACTTTTATCAAGCATTATTAACAGATAAGCAAAGAAGTTATATGGAGCTATACTATTTGGATGATAACTCTCTAGGAGAAATCGCTGAATCGTATGGTGTTTCACGCCAAGCTGTTTATGATAACATTCGTCGAACTGAAGCGATGCTTGAGGAATATGAAGAAAAATTATGTTTACTTGAAAAATTTCAACAACGTACCCAAATGCTGTTACAGCTAACACAGGGGATTACAGAAAAAAGTATGACAGCTGAAGAGCAGCTAGCACTTATTGAGCAGCTGAAAGAATGGGATTAGGAGGCGAAAGCAATGGCTTTTGAAGGATTAGCGGAACGACTCCAAGGAACGATCCAAAAGATTAAAGGCAAAGGAAAAGTATCTGAGCAAGACGTTAAAGAAATGATGCGAGAAGTCCGATTTGCTTTAATCGAGGCGGATGTTAACTTAAAAGTAGTCAAAGAATTCGTGAAAAAGGTAAGTGAACGTGCTGTTGGTGTTGATGTTATGCAAAGTTTAACACCAGGTCAGCAAGTTATTAAAATTGTACAGGATGAACTAACAGAATTAATGGGGGGCGAACAAAGTCCCATTAAGTTTAATACGAAGCCACCCACTGTCATTATGATGGTTGGTCTACAAGGTGCGGGTAAAACGACCACTACAGGTAAATTGGCAAATGTTCTACGAAAAAAATATAATCGTAAACCATTATTAGTTGCCGCTGACGTTTATCGTCCAGCAGCTGTCCAACAATTACAGACATTAGGAAAACAGTTATCACTACCTGTTTTTGCGTTAGGTACTGAGGTATCTCCTGTAGAAATTGCACGTCAGGCAATTGAATTGGCAAAGGAAGAGCATCATGATGTAGTGATTATCGATACAGCTGGTCGACTTCATATCGATGAAGACCTAATGCAAGAGTTAAAGGATATTCGTGCATTAAAAGAGCCAGATGAGGTTTTCCTAGTTGTTGATGCCATGACGGGTCAAGATGCAGTCAATGTAGCAGAAAGCTTTAATGAAGCAATCGGTATTACTGGGGTTGTTTTAACAAAACTTGACGGTGATACGCGTGGTGGTGCTGCATTATCTATCCGTTCTGTGACGCAAAAACCAATTAAATTTGTCGGGATGGGCGAAAAAATGGATGCGCTTGAACCATTCCATCCAGAGCGTATGGCATCTCGTATATTAGGTATGGGCGATGTTCTGTCACTTATCGAGAAGGCTCAGGCAAATGTAGATGAAGCCAAGGCAAAAGAATTAGAAGAAAAGTTTAAATCTCAAACATTCACTTTTGATGATTTTGTTGAGCAATTACAGCAAGTCAAGAAAATGGGCCCTCTTGATGAAATTTTAAAAATGCTACCAGGTGCTAACAAAATCAAAGGCTTAGATAATGTAAAAGTTGATGATAAGCAAATGGGGCGTGTAGAGGCCATTATTTACTCGATGACGCCTGCTGAAAAGACCAACCCAGAAATCATTAATGGTAGCCGTAAAAAGCGTATTGCGAAAGGCTCTGGGACATCTATTCAAGAGGTGAATCGTCTCATTAAACAATTCGATGAAATGAAAAAAATGATGAAGCAAATGACTGGAATGGCAAGTGGTAAAGGGAAGAAAAAAATGAAATTACCAGGCTTTGATTCATTGTTTAAATAATAATTTTTAGGTGTTAAGAAAAAACACTTTACAAACAACCTAAACATTGATAATATACTATCTTGTGTGAAACTTATTCGGAGGTGCTATTAAAATGGCAGTTAAAATTCGCTTAAAACGTATGGGAGCTAAAAAATCTCCTTTCTATCGTATCGTAGTTGCAGACGCTCGTTCACCACGTGACGGTCGTCAAATCGAAACAGTTGGTACTTACAACCCACTAACTCAACCAGCTACTGTAAACATTGATGAAGAGAAAGCTCTTAAATGGTTAGCTGACGGTGCAAAACCATCAGATACAGTACGTAACCTGTTCTCAGAACAAGGTATCATGGAAAAATTCCATAACCAAAAATTCAGTAAATAATCGGGGGCGACGTCTTTGAAGCAGCTGATTGAAGCAATCGTTTTACCGTTAGTCGATTATCCAAAAGAAGTTCGTATTGAGACGGATGAAAATGCAAATCGAATTGTTTATAAACTTTTTGTTCATCCAGAGGATAGAGGGAAAGTCATAGGCAAGCAAGGGCGAGTAGCAAAAGCGATTCGTACAATTGTTTATTCAGCGGCAGGTAGTCACCATCAAAAGAAGACCTACGTCGATATATTGGATTAATAGAAAAGATTTTCACGCTCTTGCAACAAGTACTAGTGAGTCCTGATAGGTGTGTTTACATGTCGCTTAGGAGTTCGAAGTGGCCTTTAGTATAAAGCGTAAAATCTGGACGAAAAAGGAGGGAGCTTGTAGGTTCCTTCCTTTTTTTATCTTTTTTTAACATCAGCATATCGCTATGATTTCTGTTTAAGTGGAAATTAAAGCTTAAAGAAGGAGTATAGCTAAAGGATATTGCTTATATTATTGTTGACAAGACAAATGAGTCTTAGCTAAAACTACATTCTTCCAAATCACATCTGCAAGAACGGAACCTTTTTTGGATGAGCCAGATGCATTGTGAAGATAAGCATGTTTTTACGAGGTGAAATAGAATGGAATGGTTTAATGTAGGTCGAATTGTCAATACGCACGGTATTCGTGGTGAGGTACGTGTATTATCGACAACAGACTTTGAAGAAGAACGTTTTGCGGTAGGAAATAAGCTTGCTGCCTTTAAAAAAGACGATAAGAAGCCAACCTGGGTAACGATTGACTCTATGCGTCGTCATAAAAACTTTATTTTATTAACTTTTGAAGGCATGAACAATATCAACTTGGTTGAGCCATTTAAAGAAGGCATGCTGAAAGTGACAAAAGATCAAATGACTAATGATCTTCTTGAAGAAAATGAGTTCTTTTTCCATGAAATAATAGGCTGTACAGTTATTTCTGAAGAGGGCGAAACAATCGGTGTTGTAGCAGATATCCTGCAAACAGGGGCAAACGATGTATGGGTAGTGAAAGGGACTAAGAAAGAACACTATATCCCTTATATAGAAGATATCGTGAAAGATATTGATGTTATGGACAAAAAAATAGTCATTCATGTTATGGAAGGCTTATTATGATGAATATTCATGTATTGAGCCTGTTCCCTGATATGTTTTCAGGCGTTTTTGGTGCATCTATTTTAAAGAAGGCCCAAGAAAAGGGAGCTGTAAATTTAGAGGTAACGGATATTCGTACTTTTTCAGGGAACAAGCATAATCAAGTTGACGACTATCCATATGGTGGTGGTGCAGGTATGGTATTAAAGCCTGAACCAATGTTTAGTGCAGTAGAGGCTATTACTGCAGGTAAACAGCCACGTATCATATTAATGTGTCCCCAGGGTGAACGATTTACGCAGAAAAAAGCAGAGGAGCTAGCGCAGGAAACAGAGTTAGTGTTCTTATGTGGTCATTATGAAGGCTATGATGAGCGTATACGTCAGCATCTCGTGACAGACGAGATTTCCATTGGCGATTTTGTCTTAACAGGTGGGGAATTAGGCGCTATGACTGTTATTGATAGCGTAGTTAGATTGTTACCTGGAGTCTTAGGACAAGAGGATTCTCATATCCAGGATTCTTTTTCAACGGGTCTCCTTGAGCATCCACATTATACACGTCCTGCGGAGTTCCGTGGCATGAAGGTACCTGATGTTTTATTATCGGGGAATCATGCTAAAATCGAGCAATGGCGAGAGGAACAGTCGCTGAAAAGAACTTTTGAGCGCCGTCCTGACTTACTTGAGCAATACCCATTAACAGACAAGCAAAAATTGTATCTAGAAAAACTAAAAAACAATCGTCAAGATGCTTGATTGCTAAATCTATTTATGATAACATCTAATCTGTACTTCTATGTGGAGTACTGAATTACGGTGTTCCGCTGTGGCATAGATTGCGTGCAAGAGCATCTGTCTAAGGAGAGAAAACAATGTCAAACATTATTGCAGAAATTACAAAATCTCAGCTTCGCTCTGATCTACCAACTTTCCGTCCTGGTGATACTGTTAAGGTACACGTGAAAGTAGTAGAGGGTACTCGTGAACGTATCCAAATTTTCGAAGGTGTAGTAATTAAACGTCGTGGTGGCGGAATTAGCGAAACTTTCACAGTTCGTAAAATTTCTTACGGTGTAGGTGTTGAGCGTACATTCCCTGTACACACACCAAAAATCGCTAACTTAGAAGTTGTACGTCGTGGTAAAGTACGTCGTGCTAAACTTTACTACCTACGTAACCTACGTGGTAAAGCTGCTCGTATTAAAGAAATTCGATAATTATGACTTAAAAGTGAGGGGCTTGTGTTCAAGCCTCTTTTCTTTTTGCTTGTCATCTTTATTCACTATCATCTAAAATGGTGTTAGACAAGGGGGCAATTCTCAATGGAAAAACAAGTGAAAGAAAAAAATGAATTATGGGAATGGACAAAAGCACTATTAATTGCATTTGCGATTGCTGCAGTTATTCGATATTTTTTATTTACACCCATTGCAGTTGATGGAGAGTCCATGATGCCAACCCTTGAAGATGGCGACCGAATGATTGTGAATAAAATTGGTTATAAAATAGGTGAGCCTAAACGTTTTGATATCGTTGTATTTCATGCACCTGAACAAAAAAATTACATAAAGCGTGTAATTGGATTGCCAGGAGATACACTAGAGTATAAGGATGATCAATTGTATATAAATGGTGAGCCAATTGATGAACCCTATTTAGATGCCTATAAAGCACAAATCACAGAGGGAACTTTAACAGAAGATTTCACCTTAAATGATATTGATCTTTCCTTGGATAGCAATACTATTCCTGAGGGGTATATCTTTGTTATGGGAGATAATCGTCGATATAGTAAAGACAGTCGACATATTGGCCTTGTGAACCAAAAAGAAATTATTGGTAATACCAGTCTGATTTTCTGGCCATTTAGTGACATAAAAATTGTAAAGTAATGTATGAAAGGGAGAGCAAATTACTCCCTTTTCTTTTAGTTTAGGAGGTATAGCTGTGACGATACAATGGTTTCCAGGGCATATGGCTAAAGCCCGACGTGAAGTAACTGAAAAATTAAAGCTTGTCGATATTATCTTTGAATTAATAGATGCACGTTTACCGCTATCCTCACGTAATCCGATGATTGACGAAGTCATTAACCAAAAACCTCGTCTTTTGATCTTAAATAAAGCGGATATGGCAGATGAACAAGAAACACGGAAATGGGTAGAGTATTTTGCAAAGCGTGGCCATAAAGCAGTAGCCATTAACTCACTTGAGGGCAAGGGCTTACAGCAAGTCACAAAAGCGGCACAAGAGATTTTAAAAGAAAAATTTGATCGCATGAAAGCAAGAGGAATGAAGCCTAGAGCTATTCGTGCCATGATTGTGGGTATTCCAAACGTGGGAAAATCCACATTGATTAATCGATTAGCGAAAAAAAATATCGCTAAAACGGGCAATACACCAGGTGTGACAAAGGCACAGCAATGGATCAAAGTTGGTAAAGAGCTTGAACTATTGGATACACCAGGTATTTTATGGCCAAAGTTTGAGGATCAAGAAGTAGGCTTTAAATTAGCTTTAACTGGAGCTATTAAGGATACTATTACAAATATGGAAGACCTAGCTGTCTATGGGTTGCGATTCTTATCTAATCATTATCCAAAGCGTATGGATGAGCGTTACGGTCTCGAGTTTATCCATGAGGAGTTAGTGGATACTTTTGACCATATTGGTAAGCTACGTCGTGTATTTGGTCCTGGTGGAGAAATAGATTATGACCAAGTAGCTCAACTAATTGTTCGAGATATCCGAGGATTACAATTAGGTAAACTTACCTTTGATTTTGTGGATGAGCAGTTAGAAAAAGAAACTGAACAATTATAAGTATTTAAAACTGTCACACGTTCTTTTGTGACAGTTTTTCTTTTAGGAATACATTTTTTAACCGATAATGACTATAGAGAGGAAAATAGTTTTCGAGTTAAAGAGACTACATAAGAACTGAACATGCTATAGTTTGAATGAATAGAAGCAAGAAGGAGTACACAATGAAAACCATTAAGGAAATTACAACTGCATTGAAAGCTGCTGAGGAATGGCAAGATTGGATGAAAGAAATTACAGCGGATGAAAGAGCAGGTGTACAAAAGGCATGGCTAACTTGGCAAAAGAGACAAGATAAAAAACATCAATTACTGCAAGAGCATCAAAAAAAAGTTGCATTCGATTTAAGCTATGGGAAAACAGATACATTTATTGCAGGTGTAGATGAAGCAGGACGGGGACCGCTAGCAGGGCCAGTCGTAACGGCAGCAGTAATTTTACCGACAAATTGTGAGGCACTTGTTGGTCTGAACGACTCAAAGCAATTATCGAAGGACAAACGAAATGGCTTTGCAACATTAGTTAAAGAGCATGCCGTAAGCTATTTTATTCATTTTCAATCTGCCCAACAAATTGATGAACTGAATATATATGAAGCAACAAAACAATCTATGAAGGTAAGTGTTGAATCATTGTCGACAAAGCCTGATGTTGTTTTAGTAGATGCTATGACATTACCTATTACAATTCCTCAAGATTCGATTATAAAAGGAGATGCTAAGAGCTTAGCGATAGCAGCTGCATCCATTTTAGCTAAAACAGCACGGGATGAGTATATGGAGCAATTAGACGAGGAATTTCCAATGTATGGATTTGGGCAACATGCGGGGTATGGGACAAAGCAACATTTAAAAGCGTTAGAGGAATTTGGACCGACTATTCACCATCGTAAATCATTTGAACCAATAAAATCTATGTTTTCATAAAGCTAAAAAACGGTAGACAATTACACGAAGGAGTAATTGATGAAAGGAGTATGTATATGACAGCCACATCATTTAATCCAATTCAACTGCAGCAAAATGCAATGACTTCGACAAATCAACCACTTGCTTTAAAACAAGGACAAGTATTTCACGGAACAATTAAGCAATTATATCCAGATCAAATGGCAGAAATCCAAGTAGGTAATCAAAAATTTATAGCTAAACTCGAAGTGCCGTTAAAAGCTGGGGATGCCCATTTCTTTCAGGTAACAGGGACAAATCCACAAACGGAATTGAAAATAGTGACTGGACCGATGGCGCAGGCATCCACACCAAATCAGCAAATTAATCAGTTATTAGAATCCATGAATTTGCCTAAATCACCAGAAATGCAGCAATTATTAGGGCATTTTATGAAAGCACAGCTACCCATTTCTAAAGAACAAATGCTGCAAGCTGAAATGTGGTTAAAGGCATTACCAGAGGGTATATCAAAAGTAGATGCTCTACAAACCATTCAAAAAATGATAGAGCTAAAAATGCCTATGATAAACGATGTGTTTCAAGCATTGATGAGTGGTCAAAAGACATCTGGTATGACTGCTATCATGGATAACTTTGCTCAACTTTTAGCGAAGGATACAACCCTATCTGAGTCATTGAGGCAAAATTTATTGCAACAAGTACAAGCGATTGCCAAGCCCTTTGAAGTAGAAACGGGTAGTGCAGTGCTTGCAAGGCTTTTACAAAGTTTAACGAATAGTGCTGCGACAGTGAATGAAAAAATGCAAGCTTTATCAATGCTAAAAGAGTCGGGGATTCTTCCTCAGCAGGCTACATTGCAAAACTGGTCAAAAATTGAAGCAAAAGCCTTTCAGCCAATACAGCAAGCTGGTCAAGTTATTCAAACCATTCTTGCTACAAAGTCAGAAAATGCTAGTCAACTGGTGGCACAGCTTAAATCATGGACCGAAAGTCAAAATTTATTAACGAATGAGCAAAAACAGCATATCAATCAGCTGGTGGATCGTTTTAATCAGTTACCAGTATCAAAACAAACGCTAGAGGTTTTTGCTAAACAAATGCAGGATCAGTTATTAAAAGCATTTACTCAAAATACAGCTGATCGTTTATTTACACAGGATGCCCATGCACTTTCAGTGAAAGATCATTTGTTATCCCTATTTAAGCAAGAGGCCAATTCGCCTTCACAGAATGAGGCACTCATGCGCAATCTGGTGAAAAATAGTATTAATTCTTCGCAACCATTTATACAGCAAGTTGTGACACAAGCAGATGCACAAGTACAAAATTCAATGGATAGTAAGGCGATGGAGCATGCACTTAAAACGGTGTTGAAAAATTTAGGAATTAGCTATGAGGCAACATTAGGAAACAAGTCGGCTGATTTACAAATGATTGCGCATCAGCTAAAGCCACAACTCCATACATTATTGCAGGAAACTAATATACCACCTCAAATGAAGGAAGCGGCAGAGATGCTTATGACGCGTATGAATGGAATGCAGCTATCTTCAGGAGAAAACGGTCATCAACATCAGCTTATCATGCAAGTTCCACTTGAATTTTTTGGAAAGAAGATGGATGCAACCTTACAATGGAATGGTCGCATGAAAGATAATGGCAAAATTGATGCTAACTATGCACGCGTATTATTTTATTTACAAATGGCATCTATGCAAGAAACAGTGATTGATATGCAGGTTCAAAATAGAGTTGTCACAGTAACGGTCTTTAATGAAAATTCGGAAATTCAATCACTTGCTGAGCCGTTGAAGGCTGCTTTAAAAATTGGGCTGGCTGAAAAAAATTATCAACTTTCAGGTGTGTTTATTAAACAATTTGATAAAGGGCAAACGGAAAAAGTAGGTCCTGTAGTAGAACAGCGAGAGGAGCAGAGTGGGGTGGATATCCGCGTATGAGCGAAGAAAAACTTACTCGGAAAGAGGCAATTGCGCTTACGTATAAGCTTGGTCAATTTGATAGTCCCACTGTTGTAGCAAAGGGAAAAGGGAAAATTGCCGAGAACATTTTGGCAAGAGCAAATGAGCATAATGTGCCGATTTATGAGGATCCTAACCTTGTGCAGTTGCTTGGTCAATTAGATTTAAACGAGTCTATTCCTGAAGAATTATATCAGGCAGTAGCAGAAGTTTTCGCATTTATTTATCGTTTGGATCAGCAACATGCGCAAAAATATAGAAAAAATGAATTATTCTGACTATTTTTACAAGCTGTTTTAGTACACAAAATAGAAAAAAGTGTCATAATAAGAGAGAAAATTCGAACTAAAGACAAAGTGTAGACTTTATCAGAATCTTTCGTTAGAATAGTCTATGTTAGTAAAACAATTCTATGCAAATGTTTGATGGGAGGATGTATTATGAATATCCATGAATATCAAGGGAAAGAGATTCTGAGAAAATATGGTGTAGCTGTACCAAACGGAAAAGTTGCTTTTTCCCCTGATGAAGCAGTAAAAGTAGCGAAGGAACTTGGCTCAAACGTAACAGTAGTCAAGGCGCAAATCCATGCAGGTGGACGCGGTAAAGCAGGCGGTGTCAAAATCGCTAAAAACCTTGACGAAGTGCGCACATACGCAAAAGAGTTATTAGGAAAAATTTTAGTGACTCATCAAACAGGTCCAGAAGGAAAAGAAGTAAAACGTTTGTATATTGAAGAGGGTTCTGATATCCAAAAAGAATACTATTTAAGTCTAGTATTAGACCGTGCTACATCTCGTGTAACAATGATGGGATCTGAAGAAGGCGGTATGGATATTGAAGAAGTAGCAGAAACAAATCCGGAAAAAATCTTCAAAGAAGTAGTAGATCCTGTAGTTGGATTAACAAGCTTCCAAGCACGTCGTATGGCGTTTAATATGAACATTCCAGCAAACCTTGTAGGGAAAGCTGTTAAATTAATGTTAGGCTTATATCAAGCATTTATCGACAAAGATGCATCGATTGTAGAAATTAATCCACTTGTTGTAACTGGACAAGGTGAAGTAGTAGCATTAGATGCTAAATTCAATTTTGATGCCAATGCATTATATCGACATAAGGATATTGTCGAATTACGCGATTTTGACGAAGAAGATGCAAAAGAGATCGAAGCTTCAAAATATGACCTAAGCTATATTTCATTAGATGGAAATATTGGCTGTATGGTTAACGGTGCTGGTCTTGCCATGGCAACGATGGATACAATTAGTTATTATGGCGGAAGCCCTGCTAACTTCCTAGATGTAGGGGGCGGTGCAACAGCTGAAAAAGTAACAGAGGCTTTCAAAATTATCCTTTCTGATTCAAACGTAAAAGGCATTTTCGTCAACATCTTTGGTGGAATTATGAAGTGTAACATTATTGCTGAGGGTGTTGTAACGGCTGCTAAAGAGATTGGTTTAGCTGTGCCATTAGTTGTACGTTTAGAAGGTACAAATGTTGAACTTGGAAAAGAAATTTTAAATGCATCTGGTTTAAACATCGTTGCAGCGGATTCAATGGCTGACGGTGCACAAAAAATTGTGGGACTAGTAGGCTAAGGAAGGCAGGGAGAACAATGGCTGTATTTATTAACAAAGATACGAAGGTAATTGTACAAGGGATTACGGGCGAAACAGCTCTATTCCATACGAAGCAAATGCTTGAGTATGGTACTAAAATCGTAGCAGGTGTAACACCAGGTAAAGGTGGACTTGAAATCGAGGGAGTTCCTGTTTTCAATACAGTAGCAGAAGCTGTAGCTGCAACAGGTGCTACAACTTCAGTTATCTATGTACCTGCACCATTTGCGGCAGATGCAATTTTAGAAGCTGTTGATGCTGAATTAGAATTAACAATCTGTATCACAGAGCATATTCCTGTCCTTGATATGGTTAAGGTTAAACGTTATATGGAAGGCAAAAACACTCGCCTAGTAGGTCCAAACTGTCCAGGTGTTATTACAGCTGATGAATGTAAAATTGGTATCATGCCTGGTTATATTCATACAAAAGGCCATGTAGGAGTTGTTTCTCGTTCTGGTACATTAACATATGAAGCAGTACATCAATTAACACAAGCTGGAATTGGTCAAACAACTGCAGTAGGTATTGGTGGAGACCCTGTCAATGGTACAAACTTCATTGATGTACTTGAAGCCTTTAATAACGATCCAGAAACTTACGCAGTTGTTATGATTGGTGAAATCGGTGGTACAGCTGAGGAAGAAGCAGCTGCATGGATTAAAGCAAATATGACAAAACCTGTTGTAGGCTTTATTGGTGGACAAACTGCACCTCCTGGCAAACGTATGGGTCACGCTGGAGCTATCATTTCTGGTGGTAAAGGAACAGCAGCAGAGAAAATTAAAGCAATGAACGAAGCTGGTATTGAAGTTGCAGAAACACCTTCTGTAATTGGTGAAACATTGATTAAAGTAATTAAAGAAAAAGGGCTATACGAAAAGTGTAAAACCCATTAAAATGGAAGATGTAGCCATTACGGCTACATCTTTTTCATTATTTATACACTGTTTATCATACTTCATTCAACAATTACCTACTTACTTATGAAGAAATCAACAATTTTGTGGCAGATTTTATAAATAATAATGCAATGTTGTGTTGAAAATTATCATGCGGTCATTTAATTTCTTCTATTATAAAAGGAGGTTTATTGAATGATTCTCGCAGTAGATACGCAGAGATTACTAGCCTTACATTATGTATACCCATTACCACTTCAGAAACTTCAGCAATTGTTGTCCCCTGTGAATATTTTAAGCTCTTTTGAAGACATTCATTATGACGACATCGCAAAAGTTTTACAAATATCAGCACATAAAGCACATCAACTTTCTCAGCGCTTTCGACAAATTATGACAACGCCACTTGAAGAGGCCTATGCACGGGCTAATATTTTCCCCATCCCGTTTTATCATCCCTATTTCCCGGCGCAATTATTTGAAATATCAAGTCCACCTACTGTATTGTATGTGAAAGGTCAATATTCCCTGTTAACAAATAAAAAACAGATAGCTATTATAGGCTCTAGGAAGGCGACAGCGTATTCAAAAAGAGCGATAGACTTAATTGTCCCGCCACTTATTCAACGTGATTATACGGTTGTTAGTGGGCTTGCAAGAGGTGCAGATACAATGGCACATAGGGCGACTATCGATATGGGCGGTCATACAATAGCGGTGCTTGGACATGGTTTTAATTATCTCTATCCATCAGAAAACCGCATTCTTGCTACACAAATGGCAGAGCACCAGTTATTAATGACAGAATATCCCCCTTATATGAAGCCTGAAAAATGGCATTTCCCAATGCGTAACCGGATCATTAGTGGTTTATCTCGAGCATTAGTTGTGACAGAAGCGGCATTAAAAAGTGGCACGCTTATTACAACAGAGCTTGCATTAGAGCAAGGAAAAGATGTATTTGTGGTACCAGGACCTATAGACGCAACTCAATCAAAAGGGACAAATCAATTGCTTTTTGAAGGAGCAATTCCCATAGTGAATGGTCATCAAATCATTGAAACATTAGACCTCTTTTCTAACAAAAATTGAAAAAAAGTTGCATTATCTTAAAATCTGTTATACATTTTGCAACAGGTAACTTAAAAAATTAGTAATAGACCTCGCTAAGGGGGAGACATAGATGGCGGATTATTTAGTGATTGTAGAATCACCAGCAAAAGCAAAAACAATTGAACGTTATTTAGGAAAGAAATATAAGGTGAAAGCGTCGGTTGGACACGTACGGGATCTTCCACGTAGTCAGATGGGCGTTAGCGCGGAAAATAATTTCGAGCCTAAATATATTACGATACGTGGTAAAGGACCTGTGTTACAGGAATTAAAGTCTGCAGCTAAAAAAGTAAAGAAAGTTTATCTAGCGGCCGATCCAGACCGCGAGGGAGAAGCAATTGCTTGGCACCTTGCGACTGCATTAAATATTGATATTCACTCAGATTGTCGTGTTGTATTTAATGAAATTACAAAAGATGCAATTATAGAGTCTTTTAAAAATCCACGTCCAATTAACATGGACTTAGTAGATGCGCAGCAAACAAGACGTATATTGGATCGACTTGTTGGCTATAACATTAGCCCAATTCTATGGAAAAAGGTGAAAAAAGGTTTATCAGCAGGTCGGGTACAATCTGTAGCACTACGTATGATCATTGATCGTGAAAATGAAATTAAAAACTTCCAACCTGAAGAATATTGGACAATTGAAGGAACGTTTGAAAAAGGAAAAAAATCATTTGATGCCCTTTACTATGGGAATGGTAAAGACAAAATAAAATTAACAAATGAAGCACAAGTAAAGGCAATCTTAAAAGATGTTAAAGGAACAAACTTTGATGTTGTCAATGTAACGAAAAAGGAACGTAAGCGTAATGCTGCACCAGCCTTTACAACATCATCTTTACAGCAAGAAGCAGCACGAAAATTAAATTTCCGTGCTAAAAAGACCATGATGCTAGCTCAGCAATTATACGAAGGTATAGATATTGGAAAAAAAGAGGGGACAGTCGGGCTAATTACTTATATGCGTACTGATTCCACACGTATTTCTGATACGGCAAAAGCAGAAGCGGTTACGTACATTGAGGGCAAATATGGAAAAGAATACATTGCAACAGATATAAAACAAACAAAGAAAGCTTCAAATGCACAGGATGCGCACGAAGCAATACGTCCAACAAGTACAATGCGGACACCGGATGAATTAAAGACGGTACTTAGCCGTGATCAGCTACGCTTATATCGCTTAATTTGGGAGCGCTTTATTGCGAGTCAAATGGCACCAGCAGTACTTGATACTGTAGCTGTAGATCTTCAAAATGGTGATGTTTTATTCCGTGCAAATGGCTCACAAGTTAAATTCGCAGGCTTTATGAAACTATATATTGAAGGTACTGATGATCAAACTGAAGAGACGACAAAACTTTTACCTGAGATGGAAATTGGTGATCAAGTAAAATCGCTTGAAATCGAGCCTAAACAACATTTTACACAGCCACCACCACGTTATTCTGAGGCGCGACTTGTTAAAACAATGGAAGAACTAGGAATTGGGCGCCCGTCCACATATGCACCGACCCTCGATACAATTCAGCGCCGTGGCTATGTTGTATTAGATGCTAAACGCTTTATGCCAACAGAGCTAGGAGAGATCGTACACCAACTCGTACTAGAATTTTTCCCAGATATCATAAACATCGAATTCACCGCACAAATGGAACAAGATTTAGATGATATTGAAGAAGGCAATCGACAATGGAAAAAAGTTGTGGAAGAATTTTACAAGGACTTTGAAGTCCATGTAAAACATGCGGATGAAGCTATGGAAAAGGTTGTCATTAAAGATGAGCCTGCAGGGGAAGACTGTGAGCTTTGTGGATCTCCAATGGTCTTTAAGCTTGGACGATATGGCAAATTTATGGCTTGTTCTAATTTCCCGGATTGTCGAAATACAAAAGCGATTATGAAGCCTATTGGTGTGAAATGCCCTTCCTGTGAAACGGGCGAGATTGTGGAGCGAAAAAGTAAAACAAAGCGTCTATTCTATGGTTGCAATCAGTATCCTGAATGTGAATTTGTCTCATGGGACAAGCCAATTAATAGACCATGTCCAAAATGTAGTGCATTATTAGTAGAGAAAAAGATAAAAAAAGGTGTGCAAATTCAATGTACGAAGTGTGACTATGAAGAAGCACCTACTCAATGATAGGAAGATGGTAAGAAACATGACTGAACAAGTAGTAAATGTAATTGGAGCTGGACTGGCAGGTAGTGAGGCAGCTTGGCAAATTGCTAAGCGGGGTATAAAAGTTAAACTTTATGAAATGCGTCCAGTAAAGCAGACTCCCGCGCACCATACTGATAAATTTGCAGAACTTGTTTGTTCTAACTCATTGCGGGCAAACGGTTTAACAAATGCTGTAGGCGTTATCAAAGAAGAAATGCGTATGTTAGATTCTGTTATCTTAAAGGCAGCAGACCAATGTTCAGTACCAGCTGGAGGGGCCTTAGCAGTAGATCGTCACGAATTTGCAGGGTATGTAACTGATACTGTGAAAAACCATCCACTTGTGGAGGTTATTCATGAAGAAGTCACAGAAATTCCAGAAGGTATTACAGTTATTGCAACAGGACCTTTAACTTCAAAAGCTTTAGCTGAAAAAATTCAAGGTTTAACTGGTTTAGATTATTTATACTTTTACGATGCAGCAGCACCTATTATCGAAAAAGATAGTATTGATATGAATAAAGTTTATTTAAAATCTCGTTATGATAAAGGGGAAGCGGCTTATTTAAACTGTCCTATGACAAAGGAAGAATTCGATCGTTTCCGCCAAGCATTAATCGAAGCTGAAGTTGTACCATTGAAGGAATTTGAAAAAGAAATTTACTTTGAAGGTTGTATGCCAATTGAAGTCATGGCAGCTCGTGGAGAGAAAACTATGTTATTTGGTCCGATGAAGCCAGTAGGTCTTGAGGATCCAAAAACAGGAAAACGTCCATATGCAGTTGTTCAACTTCGTCAAGACGATGCAGCAGGCACGCTTTACAACATTGTAGGCTTCCAAACGCATTTAAAATGGGGGCCACAAAAGGAAGTGCTACAGCTCATTCCTGGGTTAGAGAATGTAGAAATTGTTCGCTATGGCGTCATGCACAGAAACACCTTCATTAATTCACCGAAAGTTTTAGAAAAAACATATCAACTTCGTGAGCAAAAGAATATTTTCTTTGCAGGTCAGATGACTGGTGTAGAAGGCTATGTTGAATCAGCAGGTAGTGGATTAATTGCAGGAATAAATGCAGCTCGTTTAGCATTAGGACAAGAGCCCATTATTTTCCCATTCGAAACGGCATTAGGAAGCATGGCGCGTTATATAACAGAAGCACAGTCTAAAAACTTCCAGCCTATGAATGTAAACTTCGGCATCTTCCCTGACTTACCGCCTGGTCGTCGTTCTAAACCAGAGCGTGCGGAAATGCATGCAACACGCGCAATAAGCACAATTCGAAATTTTGTGAATTCACAAACAATTTAATTGCCAAAAGCCTCTAAAAGTTGTTATACTCTTAGAGGCTTTTTCTTTTTGTAGACAAAATGCTTAATTAGACGTATTTTATTATTTTGTATGGAGTTTTTCTCAAAATATAACTATTTACACTTGCTATATTATGAAGATAGGTTTAGTGTCAATATGTATGTTTATTAATGATAAGAAAAACGATACAAACTTGTAAGAGATGACAAAGAATTGTATATCCGTTATATTACAAGTGTCAGTCATTTAAGAAAATTATTAATAAATTATTGGTGGTGAATCTTTCTGTGTTAGTTTCGTCCCAAGATGCACTCGAACAGTTCATGCTTTACATCCAAGTTGAAAAGAACTTCTCTGTTCATACAGTGCGAGAATATGAATCAGACCTGCTAGATTTTTTAACCTTTTTACAAACGGAGGGAATCGATGATTTAGCAAGTGTTGAATATATACATGCACGTCTTTATGTAACAAAGTTGTACGATGAGAAAAGGGCAAGGGCTTCTATTTCAAGGAAAATTTCTTCGATACGCTCCTTTTTTCGCTTTCTAAATAGACAGTACGGATTAGATGACGGAGCATTTCGTTCGCTTTATCATCCGAAAAAAGAATCACGTTTACCTAATTTTTTCTACGAAGAGGAATTGAAACAGTTATTTGATGCGAATACTGGTGATGATTTGAAATCATTAAGAAATATAGCTATATTAGAGCTGTTATATGCAACAGGTATTCGTGTGAGTGAACTGACTTCAATTCAAGTAGAGGATGTAGATTTTCATTATTCGATTATACGAGTAATGGGCAAAGGTCGAAAAGAACGAATCATTCCATTTGGTCAATTTGCGAGTTTAGCAATGCAGGACTACATAGAGCAAGCTCGTCCACGATTGATGAAAAAAACGAATCATCTGCAGTTGTTTGTTAATATGCGTGGTGGGGAACTTACTCCTAGAGGGGTACGTCATATTTTAAACGAAATGATTGACAAGGCCTCACTCCATACAAAAATTTACCCACACATGCTTCGCCATACTTTTGCTACTCATTTATTGAATAATGGCGCAGATTTGCGGACGGTGCAGGAGTTATTAGGTCACTCACATTTATCTTCTACACAAGTTTACACACATGTAACAAAAGAGCATCTTCGTCAAACATATATGAATGCTCATCCAAGGGCATAATAGAGCTAAGGAGGAAGGCAGATGGGACAAATTCATGCAACAACGATATTTGCGGTTCATCATAACGGAGGCTGTGCCATGGCTGGTGATGGTCAAGTAACATTGGGAAATGCAGTTGTGATGAAGGGTACAGCAAGGAAGGTCAGACGTCTGTTTAATGGGCAGGTCCTCGCTGGTTTTGCAGGTTCAGTTGCTGATGCCTTTACACTTTTTGAAATGTTTGAAGGCAAATTAAATGAGTATAACGGTAATTTACAACGCGCAGCCGTTGAGGTAGCGAAGCAATGGCGTGGTGATAAAATGCTGCGTCAGCTAGAAGCGATGCTACTAGTAATGGATAAAACGACTTTATTACTCGTTTCGGGTACAGGAGAAGTGATTGAACCTGATGATGGCATTTTGGCCATTGGCTCTGGGGGCAATTATGCATTGTCTGCAGGTAGAGCATTAAAAAAATATGCAGGTGAAACAATGACTGCTCGTGAAATTGCTGAAGCGGCATTAGAAACAGCTGCTGAAATCTGTGTATTTACAAATCATAATATTATCGTGGAGGCGCTGAACTAATGACACAAAAAAATTTAACGCCAAGACAAATTACTGAGCATTTAGATCGTTACATTGTTGGGCAGAATGAAGCTAAGCGAGCAGTAGCTATTGCGTTACGAAACCGCTATCGTCGTTCGTTGTTAAATGAAGATATGAAGGCTGAAGTTATTCCGAAAAATATTTTGATGATTGGGCCAACTGGTGTCGGTAAAACAGAAATAGCCAGAAGGATTGCAAAGCTTACCAATGCCCCTTTTGTAAAAGTTGAAGCGACAAAGTTTACCGAAGTAGGCTATGTGGGTAGAGATGTTGAATCAATGGTCCGTGACTTGGTAGAAGCTTCTCACCGTCTAGTTAAAGAAGAAATGATGGAGTCTGTCAAGGAACAAGCAGAACAATTAGCAAATGAAGCAATCGTGAAACTTTTGGTGCCTTCTTTACGTAAAAAACAGGCGATGCAAAATCCGTTTGAAATGCTATTTGGTGGGAAAGAACAACCAACAAATGATGATTCATCAGCAGATGATGGAGAAGTTCGCTCGAAGCGTGCTCAAATTGCAATTGATCTACGCAATGGTAAGTTAGAAAATGAGTGGGTTACTGTAGAGGTAACAGAACAAAATCCATCCATTTTTGATGCGTTACAAGGAACAGGAATGGATATGTCTGCGAATAGTGGTATGCAGGATATGCTATCTAGTTTAATGCCTAAAAAACAGAAAAAACGCCGTGTGCAAGTAAAAGACGCGCGTCGTATTTTAACAATAGAAGAAGCAAATAAGCTGATAGATGCTGATGAAGTAGCACAGGAAGCCATTAATAGAGCTGAGCAAACGGGCATCATTTTTATTGACGAAATCGATAAAATTGCTAGTAAAGAAGGAAATACTTCGGCGAATGTCTCCCGCGAAGGAGTTCAACGTGACATTTTACCAATTGTAGAAGGTTCTACTGTCACTACGAAGTATGGTGCAGTGAAAACAGATTATATGCTGTTTGTTGCTGCTGGGGCATTTCATATGTCAAAACCATCAGACCTAATTCCCGAGTTACAAGGCCGTTTTCCAATTCGGGTAGAGCTTGAAAAATTAACAAAACAGGATTTTGTCCGTATTTTACAAGAACCAGATCAATCATTAATTCTGCAATATAAAGCGCTTTTAGAGACAGAAGGCGTAGAAATTCATTTCACGACAGATGCTATTGAACGAATTGCTGAGATAGCAACTGAAGTGAATCAGGAAACAGACAATATTGGAGCTCGTCGTTTACACACAATATTAGAACGTTTACTGGAAGAACTATCGTTTGAGGCATCTGAGATTGCGCCAGCGAGTATTCCAATCAATGCGGCGTATGTGGATCAAAAACTTGCGGGAATTGTAAAAAACAAAGATTTGTCACAGTTTATACTGTAAGATAAAGCTGATTAGTATCATTCAATAGTAAAAACCTTTAGAATATTTAGTAAATACTCTTCGGATTATTTATAGGAGGAACATATAATGAATTTATTAGAAAAAACACGTAAAATTAACTCGATGCTTCAAGCTTCTGCTGGTAAGCCTGTAAACTTTAAGGAAATGGCAGATACACTAGGAGATATTATTGATAGTAATGTCTATATTTTAAGCCGTAAAGGTAAATTATTAGGTATTTCAATTCACCAACAAATTGAAAATGAACGTATGAAAAAAATGTTTGAAGAGAGACAATTCCCAGAGGAATACACACATAGCTTATTTACGATCTCTGAAACATCTTCAAATTTAGATATTAATAATGAACATACTGCTTTCCCAGTAGAAAATAAAGATTTATTCCAAAATGCTTTAACAACAATTGTACCAATCGTTGGCGGTGGTGAGCGTTTAGGCACTCTAATTCTTGCTCGTTTATCTTCACAATTTGAAGATGATGATCTAATTTTAGCTGAGTATGGTGCAACAGTAGTTGGGATGGAAATTTTACGTGAAAAGTCTGAAGAAATTGAAGAAGAAGCTCGTAGCAAAGCTGTCGTGCAAATGGCTATTAATTCACTTTCGTACAGTGAGTTAGAGGCAATTGAACACATTTTCGAAGAACTTGATGGTAATGAAGGTTTACTAGTTGCTTCTAAAATTGCTGATCGAGTGGGTATTACACGCTCAGTGATCGTAAACGCATTACGTAAACTTGAATCAGCTGGTGTCATTGAATCTCGCTCTTTAGGCATGAAAGGTACTTATATTAAAGTGCTAAACGATAAATTCTTAAATGCTTTAGCAGAAATTAAAATGAAATAAATACTTTTTTTAAGAAGCTAATGAAAGCGTCTATGGTAAACATAGACGCTTCAGACTGTAGACAAAAGCCCTCGAGAAGTTCACTCTCGAGGGCTTTTATCATTTTTCTTCCTATGTCGTCTTGATATTTGGTAATATATTACCAAATCCAACATACTCTTCGAGCATAGTTGCTCTCTTAAGCTACTTGCCACGTCCAAGTAGCCAGTTTCTTTAAATTCATGGCAGCAAAAGTAAGCATCGCCTGCATGGACAATTTTTTTAG
>NZ_JAVGCX010000028.1:0-28787 GCF_052928325.1 Lysinibacillus sp. BSL11
ACGCAAGTAAGTAAGATCCCTCAAAGACGATGAGGTAGATAGGTTCGAGGTGGAAGTGTGGTGACACATGGAGCTGACGAATACTAATCGATCGAGGACTTAACCAAAACGTTTGAAACATTCAATGCACCGTTTATCCAGTTTTGAAAGAATAAAATATTAGAATATACTTGTAATTTTTATAAGATATGTTATAATAAGTATTGTCTTTCAAATAGTCTAGTGATGATGGCAAAGAGGTCACACCCGTTCCCATACCGAACACGGAAGTTAAGCTCTTTAGCGCCGATGGTAGTTGGGGGCTTCCCCCTGTGAGAGTAGGACGTCGCTAGGCTATATACCAAAATTATTCCGAAGTAGCTCAGTTGGTAGTAGCACCTGACTGTTAATCAGGTTGTCGCAGGTTCGAGTCCTGCCTTCGGAGCCATTCTTGGAGAGTTGTCCGAGTGGCCGAAGGAGCACGATTGGAAATCGTGTAGGCGGTTAACACTGTCTCAAGGGTTCAAATCCCTTACTCTCCGCCAGCACTTTGATTTGTTCCAAACGATGGCCCCTTGGTCAAGTGGTTAAGACACCGCCCTTTCACGGCGGTAACACGGGTTCGAATCCCGTAGGGGTCACCATTATTTCAATACCCAGATGGAGGATTAGCTCAGCTGGGAGAGCATCTGCCTTACAAGCAGAGGGTCGGCGGTTCGAGCCCGTCATCCTCCACCATTATTTTAACAACACTATAGTATTATCGCGGGGTGGAGCAGTGGTAGCTCGTCGGGCTCATAACCCGAAGGTCGTTGGTTCAAATCCAGCCCCCGCAACCAAATGGTCCCGTGGTGTAGCGGTTAACATGCCTGCCTGTCACGCAGGAGATCGCCGGTTCGATCCCGGTCGGGACCGCCATTTTTTAATATGGGTCAGTAGCTCAGTTGGTAGAGCATTAGATTGAAGCTCTAAGTGTCGGCGGTTCGATTCCGTCCTGACCCATCTTGTTTTTTTGCCGGTTTAGCTCAGCAGGTAGAGCAACTGACTTGTAATCAGTAGGTCGTGGGTTCGATTCCTATAGCCGGCACCAGATTTTCCCGGAGGGGTAGCGAAGTGGCTAAACGCGGCGGACTGTAAATCCGCTCCTTAGGGTTCGGCGGTTCGAATCCGTCCCCCTCCACCAGTTTTATTATTTTAGGGGCATAGTTCAACGGTAGAATAGAGGTCTCCAAAACCTTTGGTGTGGGTTCGATTCCTACTGCCCCTGCCAATTAATTTTATGGCGATTGTGGCGAAGTGGTTAACGCACCGGATTGTGGTTCCGGCATTCGTGGGTTCGATTCCCATCAGTCGCCCCATCTAATATAAAATTAATAAACATCATAATACAATGGCGATTGTGGCGAAGTGGTTAACGCACCGGATTGTGGTTCCGGCATTCGTGGGTTCGATTCCCATCAGTCGCCCCATTGTTGGGGTATAGCCAAGCGGTAAGGCAACGGATTTTGATTCCGTCATGCCTAGGTTCGAATCCTAGTACCCCAGCCATTTTTGCGGAAGTAGTTCAGTGGTAGAACACCACCTTGCCAAGGTGGGGGTCGCGAGTTCGAACCTCGTCTTCCGCTCCATGTATGACTGGCGGCATAGCCAAGTGGTAAGGCACGGGTCTGCAACACCCTTATCACCGGTTCAAATCCGGTTGCCGCCTCCATATTTTAACTGTTAATCGGTTTATCCGATTTTTTTTATCTCCATTATGCCGGTGTGGCGGAATTGGCAGACGCGCACGACTCAAAATCGTGTTCCTTTGGAGTGTCGGTTCGACCCCGACCACCGGTATCATCAGATTAATAAAAATTAAGAAAGCTCATAAACCTTGATATAACAGGGTTTATGAGCTTTTTATATTTCATGAGGGAATGGTATGAATTAACTTTGTTTTACAGAAAGTTGTTATCCAAAAAGTGGTTTATGAAAAGTTGTATAATTAGGGGAATTGCAACAGGTTTAGATAGAGAAGGATTCTTTTTGAAGAAAAGGTCAACGAGAATAAAAAAAGTATAGAAAATTCATTGGAAGAGAATAGTATGAGTTTTAACGTAGAAGTTACTCATGGGTTTGAATCTCCAGAGGAATCATTAGAAACATAATTAAAACAAGAATGTTTATATTAGCATTCTTGTTTTTTTATGTGATAAAACATTGTGTGTCAGAACTTTCGTTATGATAGATTAAGCAGTTATGTTTATGTAAAACAGGTAAATTTGTTTTACAAATTTTACAGGGCTTTGGAGGGTAATAAATATCTTTACAATATTTTTCTATAAAGGTTGTGCCATTTTAGACGCCTGAAAAGAATAGGTTTATCCTATAGATTTTAGGTAAAAGACAAAGACATCTGTTTCAACATCAATAATTTTTTGAACTTTGGTGGAGAGAGAATATTTTCTTTTATACATTGATTTTTAGATTTCTATTTTTAAGATCTTTCATGGACCAATAAAACCCTACGAGTTGCACCTTCTAGTTGATTGAGAGTTAACAGTCAACGTGCAGTTTTTATATATGTGTTGAGTGATGGACTTGATGTGGATGTAATCGATAGCACAAGAGTTGTCATTTTACTCCACTACATTTATACCATCATAAACGTAATGGAGTAAGTAGAAAAAATACGGTTATGTGGAAGAAAGAAGATGATAAGAGTAAAGAGACTGTTAGAGCTTATGACTGTGTATAGTAGTAATCAGGAACAGTATTAAAGGATTGTTCACAATGTAAAAGAGGAGGAAGTGGTAAAAGGGATGCGTGTAAAAAAATCAAAGTATCTTCTTTCCTATAAAGAAGAGGATGAATATCTAATTATTAATATTTATACGAATCAAATTTACGCACTAGATAAATTTAGTTCATTTATTTGGGAAGAGTTTGATAAAACACCAATAGTCTCTGATATTTCCAAATTAATAGCTAAAAGGACAAATGAAGATATTTTAATTATTCAAAAGGATTTAGATGGATTTTTAAATTCGTTGTCAAAAGGAGGTTTAATTAAATTTGTATAATATTTTATATTTATACAAAGAATTAATATTTTTAGATTTCCAAATACGGAGAACAGGTTTTGATGAAGTCTTTAGACGCTATATAAAAAAATATACTATAGAGGGTTCTAAAGAGATTTTTACTGAGGAGAATTCTGAAGAGATTTTGGAGTGGTTTATTCTTTTAGACCAAGTTTGCTGTTGGTATCCTAGGAAAGCAGATTGTATACACAAAACGTTAATTGGTTATAAGATACTTCAATCTAAGTATGGTATACCAGTAAACATGGTAATAGGGATAAAAAAATTTCCCTTAGAGGCACATGCCTGGATTCAATATCAGGGCCACAATCTATTTGAAGAAATGGAAAATCTTGATTCGTTGAAAGTGATTATAGATTCAAACTCGTATATGAAGGGAGTTGAACTTAGGTGAATTGGTATGTGTTTGAATTTATGGATAATTCGGAGGGTGAAGTGGATAAAAATGGACATCTTAAGATCAACAGTAAATCAAAAGTAAATTATTTCAACACATCCTCACAGAACTTTGTTTTGAAAGCAGCATATGCTCAAAATACGACCCCATATGTGTTTTTTGAAAATAATGATGTGTTAATAGTGGGAGACATTGTGATATACAATATTTTGAATCATGGTGTATATGAAAATGTTGATTGGACTGAGCAAGAATTACTCACTAATTTAATTTCCCTTTATAACACATTTGGTTTGGATTTTGTGAAGCGTTTAGATGGCGAGTTTTCATTTGTTCTATTTGATAAAAAGAATTTAACATTAATGGCCTGTAGAGATACCTTGGGGGTAAAAAGGCTCTTTTATTTAAAAACCGATACAAAATTAGTAGTTGCGAGCGATATCTTTCTATTGAAAAGTTATCTAAATACACCTGAGTTGAACGGTGTTTACTTTCAAGAATATCTAAATGCAAAAGGAATTGTTGATTCCTATTTAACGCCATATAAAGAGATCTTGCGTTTACCGAGTGGGAATATGTTTGTTTATGAAAATAAGGAAATTAACCTAATAAACTATGTGAATTATGATGAATTATTTTCTGATAAATGGATGATGAAGGAGACAACTATAAATCGGGAAGCGTTAATTGAAGAATTCGAAAGTATTTTGAACAAAGCAGTTTTGAGGAGAGTACAGAAAAGCGAGCGAAATACGGTGTTATTAAGCGGTGGCTTAGACTCAACTACTATTTTTAATGTGTCAAAACGATTGGGGCATAGATACGGAGAAATTAATTCGGTAAGCGTTGTTTTTGATGAATTAAAGGAATGCGATGAAAGTGCATATATAACGGAATTATTAGAACAATATAATTCTAAAGGTACTTTTCTAAATTATGATTCAGTATTGATGTATGAAGATCTTCGGAATAATATATTACGTTTTGACGAACCGTATGTTACTGCTCCTACATGTGAATTTATTTCTCCCTTAATAGAGTCAAGTGTGAACAATAATACATATAGTATCCTAACAGGTTATGGTGGTGACCAACTTTTAACGAATCCGCCGTATTTATTAAGAGATTACGTTAGAGAAGGAAAAATAAAGGATATGTTCGGCGATTTAACTAAATATTGTATGTATACAAATATGTCTGCTTTTAAAGGATTACGTGAGTACATCATTCAACCACATCCTTTTAGTAGAACAACTAAAAATAAACGGAATCATGCTAGAAATTTATTGCATCAAATGTTAAATGCAAAAGCCAATCATTATATGGATAGGGCGATAGGTGGCTTTTATGGTGCGGATATAAAACATCCTTTTTTAGATAGGGAGTTAATTTCTTTTATGATAAAAATCCCTAGTCATATTCTCTTTGATCCTTTCTACACGAAAAAAATTTTAAGAGACTCTCAGAAAAATAAGTTACCTGACAGTATTCGACTGCGTATAAATAAAACATCACACATTGCTCATACATTAAAGAGTATAAGGAAAAATTGGAATTCAATTTATTCTAATGTAAAGTCACCTTTAGTTGTCTCAAAGTTAGGTCTTTGTTCCGAAGAGTTTTGGGAAGAAAATTTATATAAGTGGAGAAATGGTTTGTTGATAGATGAGGCTTTTTTATTACTGTTCTCCATTGAAGTATGGATTATGCAAGAATTGTAATGAATCAATATTAATAAGGAGGCTGTTAGTGTAGGTGTATTGTGCTATTTCTAAGGGTTGCAGGAGGAAATAATTATGTTAATGACATATAGCAAACCAATGCTTTTAGATAGTGGAAATAGTTCGGAAATCATTAAAGGTCAATGTGGCTGGGGTAAAGAATTGCCATTTTTTGATGAAACAGGTGCTGTAAAAGGTAGTTATAGAAGACGTAAATATAGAACCGAACCATGTTATGGTCCTGGAGTTGTAAATATATGTTACGTTTGTAAGACTGAAACGGTTAGTTGTTCTGCAGAAAAAGATGACTGCTAACTTATAAATAGGTTAATACCAAAACTATTTTATTTATTTCGATGTTAACTGTAATTAATGTTCTACTTTTTTATTACATAAAAGTTGTAACAGGAATGTATAGTCAAGAACAGGTTTTGGTGAAGAGTCAGGTACGATGAATCGTTATGGTTCTATAGCAGAAAATAAATACAAAAACTAAATTTGCCCTATAGTAATAGCACAATACTCCTACAAAATGTGAAATGAACGTTTTCATATTTTTCTAACTGATAAATAAAGTATGACACTAATTTTCGGGATTGTATTTTTGATTTTCTTTTTTTACAATTTGACAAAATTAAGAAACTGCATTGATTTTCAGCGGAGATTTATACAGATTGAGCAAATAGATTTCCTGGAAAAGGGAAGAACATATTTGATTTCGGATGAAAATAACATTTTTGATAACTTATATGTTTTGAATGCTTTTTATCGTAGAATTTCAAAAAAGAGAGAAGTTATTTTGATAAAAGTGTTATTTGAAAACGATAACGAGATAAAAGTCGAACATTTGATGAAATTAAATCAATTGCAAATTGAAGAAATTCCAATATTACTATATATGGGTGAAAAATATTATTGGGAAGATATAATGAATTTTTCTTCATAAGGTAAATCTCTTTGAAACAATATAAAATTTTGTGTGTATTTTACTATTAAAATCCTTGTATATTAAAGGATTTTAATAGTGGCTTGAAAGAAAAGGAGTTGACTGAATATCATTATTGTTTATCTGGTTGTAGCAATTATTTTTCTAAAAAACGGATTCAATAAAGTTTTTAAAATTTATCATTATTATGTGGCGATAAATGAAAAAATAACAATATCTCCGATATTCGTAAGCATTTTAGTGAGTTTAGATGTGCTTGTAGGTATCTCCTTATTAATTCAATTTGTGAATGTTTACATATGTATGACCGCTGTAATGTTGCAATTGTTCAATCTTTTTTTACTGTTTAAACCTTCTAAAGGAGGAAAGACACGTAACTGTGGTTGTTTTGAAAACATACCTATCAATATAAATATAAAAAATTTAGGATACAATTATGTGAAATTCACATTAATTTTCTTAATTTTTTTAGGAGAGATACTATGATTTATATTTTTTGTTATGGTTCTGCTTTAGTATTGATACTTTCTGGGATTTCTAAATTAATCTCACATTCAAATACAAAGCAGTTTTTTTTAAAGTATATTCCTATCAATGATATTTTAATAACATTTTTGGCATTGTTATTCCCATTATTTGAAATTGTAATAGGTGTCAGTTTGTTTATTTATGCTCACCCTATACTTTATATTAGTGCCTTATCTTTAATCTTACTCTTTATCATTATTAATTCGTATGCACTTATTAATAAGATAGAAGAGGACTGTAAATGTTTCGGCAATTTAATTCCAACTAAGACAGGACTGGGTGGGTTAATACAAAGTCTATGCATGTTTTTCAGTATAGTGCCACTACTCTATTTTGATAAAGGTAATATGAATATACTTGACTTTGGCAATATATTTTATCTCGTACCTGTTCTTTTATGGTTCATCACTTTAATAATTATTAGAAGAAACGTAGAGGTGGTGTAACGATGGACATGGAAATCTATTATGCTTTCGTCATCATTTCTTGTGTATTAATGCTTAGCATTTTGATTTCATTAAGAACTAGACGAGTGCTAAATGTAGAAAAATGGGGACCGATGGAAAAAACCGTTTTTCCGTTGATTCCATTGAAGAATAAACAATTTGAATCTGTTAAAGTTCAAGATATTATGAATGAGATTAATGTGCAGACTTTAGTATTTATTGATAGTCAGTGTTCTGCTTGTAAAGCAACATTAAAAAAACTCAATTTTTTAATTCCTGTTAAAAAAGAAAAGTATATTTTTATAGCAACGGATACGATAGAAAATCGGGATAACCTGAGCTATTTAGAGGATGAATATATTTATTTTATAGAAGAAGAAATTCTTTCTAATCAGTTAAAAATAGATGTCTTTCCAATGTATCTAGTTTTGAATACTAATAATTTTGTAGTAGAGAAGAAAGGAATCGCAAGTTTAGAAAATCTTTTGGATGTGAATGACTATGAAGTTGAATGAATTAAAATTCCATGAGAAAGATCGACCTGTTAGAGACTTTTTCTATTCACAGTATTTTTATTTGAAAAATATTTGGAGAGAACAAAAGAGCATATTTCTTTTTTTAACTATTTTAAGCATAATAACTTCTATTATGTTACCTTTAGAAATTTTGCTACAGAAAAGGTTGATAGATCAACTAACGGTGGTGCAGAAAATTCCTAATGAATTGGGGTTTGTGTTAGTTCTCCTTGTAGCAATAACGTTTCTTAGTCTATTTGGACAACTATCTGGAAAAATTCAAGATTATCTATTTCGAAAAATTTCTTTAAGAGTGAATTATTTATTTAAAGCGATGTTAAACAAAAAAGTAACTAGCGTTTCTTTAGAAAACTTTGAGTCTAGCTTTTTTTACAATCAAGTGAATCTGGCAGCCAAAGCATTGGAAGGAAATGGGTTAGGTACAACATATTCTTTTTTGCAGATCATTACAAGTGTATTTTCGTTATTTTCAGTTTTTGCGATTTTAATGGCTATTCATTGGACATTACCTTTAACTGTGCTTTTATCAACAATTCCCGGGGTTGTCATTGTTTTTTTTAGCAAACTTAAAAATTATAAAGTTGAAAAAAACGTTGTATTTAAAGAAAGAGAGCTTTCTTATACAGAATCCCTTTTTTTTGACAAAAGCTATTTAAAGGAAATTAAAGTGTATACATTGAGTGATTATTTACTGGAAAAATGGAAAAAACTTTATTTTTATACGATGAACAAGAGACTTGAAGTGACAAAGTGGGAACTGAAAAATAGTGCAGTGATGATACTATTTGTAGGAGTTATCAATACAGGTGTATCTGTATTCTTTGTTTATCAACTAGTAGAGAACGCTTTAACAATAGGGAGTTATGTGGCGTTAACTGCAGCTATAATTACTTTGCAGGGCATTTTTGCTCAAATTGGTGCACATATAGCTTCTATTTTTGAAGCAGCTATTTATAATAATGCATTAATCAAGTTGTTGAAAATAGAACATTTTGATGACGAAAAGAGAGAAGAAATTAATTCTATTGAAACGATTGATATTAAAAATGGCACTTTCAACTATCCTTATTCTGATATTTCAGTTTTTTCAAAATTGAACTTTTCAATACGAAGAGGAGAAAAAATTTCGATTGTAGGTGGAAACGGTTCAGGGAAAACAACACTCGCCCATTGTTTAGTAGGATTATTCAATTTGACAGAAGGAACGATTTTAGTAAATGGAGAAAATATGACCGACATTGATAAATCTAGTTTACATAAACAAGTTGCTGTTGTTTTTCAAACATTCCCTAAATATATGTATTCCTTAAGAGAAAATATTGGTTTTGGCAATGTAGATGACATGGAGAATGACCAGAAAATATGGGATGTCATAAGAAAAGTAGGATTGGGACATAAATTATCAATCCATAATGTTGACTTAGATACTTATTTATCTAAAGAAATGGATGGCGGAATTGATCTATCTGGGGGAGAATGGCAAAAAATAGCTTTAGGACGAGCGCTAATGAAGGATGTTAGTTTGATTTTGTTGGATGAACCTACAGCGTCATTAGATCCTCATTCAGAATTAAAAACACTTGAATTATTTGATAGCATGACAGATGATAAAACAACGATTACGATTACACATAGAATCGGACCCACGAAATTATCAGATAAGATTATCGTAATGGATAAGGGGAAAATTGAAGAAATTGGTACTTTTGATGAATTAATAAATAATAAAGGATTATTTTATCGTATGCATCAAGCCCAATCCAAATGGTATGAGCGAAAGGAGCATTTTCATGAAACCGTTGAAACTACATGAGACACAAAATATGAAAGAAACCCCATTAGTAGTGATGAAAAATGTGTCAAAGGAATTTCAGTCAAAGGATTTTATGGTACAAGCACTAGATACAATCAATTGTGAAATTTACCAAAACGAAATCGTAGCAATAATGGGTACGAGTGGTTCAGGGAAAAGTACTTTACTTAATATTTTAGCTGCTTTAGACAAACCTACACATGGGGAATTAATGTTTCAAGGTGTACCGATGATTGAGCAATTTCAAGAACCGATAGCATCGGAATTTAGAAAACGAAATATAGGTTTTATATTTCAAAATTTTAACTTATTAGATGAATTGACGGTATCAGATAATGTGGCTCTGCCTTTAATTTTGCTAGATGAGGACTCTAAAAAAATTGCGCAAAAGGTGAAAGATGTTTTAACAAAAATGTCAATTAGTGATTTAGCTGTGAAGAAACCACATGAATTATCTGGTGGGCAAAAACAAAGAGTGGCTATAGCACGAGCGATTATTGCCAATCCGCTATTATTACTGGCAGATGAGCCAACAGGGGCCTTAGATGTGAATACAACTAATGATATTTTAACAACACTTGTTCAATTGAAAAATCTAACAAATCAAACAATTATATTGGTAACACATGATCCACATGTATCGACTTATGCTGATCGTGTACTATTCTTTCATAAAGGGAAATTAGTAGATAGTTATATCAATCAAGTAAATAGCGATAATTTATCGATGATTTTTGACAAATTTAAAAACATACAGAGGAGTTATCTCAATGTATGATTTAAAGAATATTGCTTGGAAACTTTGTAGAGCTGCTAAAATACAAGTAATCATTGCCATACAAGTTGTAGCACTCGCTGTTTGTTTAATTGCAACAATGTTGATCTATGTTGAAAATGCACGAACAGAAATGGAAGACAATATTCGTAACTTGTATGGGGATGTGGATATTTCTGCTGGTTATAACCTTTCATCTAGTCAAGAGTCTAGTCAATGGATTACGAAAGAAAGTTTTAATCAGATTAAAACTTTAGAAGAAGTCGAGCTTGTGGAACCGATTTTACTACAATTTACATCTATTGATAAGATTGAAGGAGCCTATACATTAGGTGTTACAAATGGGCATTTAACAAAAGGATTTTACCATTTGAATGACATACCGAAAGATAATGAAGTTATTATTTCACATTCGTTATCAAAAACATTAAATAAGTCTGTTACAGATTCAATTATGGTAAATGGTAAGCCGTTTCTTATAAAAGGAGTGCTATCTCCTAATGAATATGGAGAAGATGCGCCTATTCTCTATATGGACATTGATTCTTTGAAAATTGTAAGTAGTATTCCATCGGATGTAAAAGGCTTGTTTGTCATGATTAAAACAACGGATGTGTGGCAGACAGCTACTGTATTACATCAATTTTTCCCAAATATACGTGTAGATATAACGAAAGAAACGGACTGGGTACAAGCAAATTTAAATTCCTTACTCGTTTTCATCATGATGTTAGTGTTTAGTATTATCATTATTAGTGGTCTATTATTGAAGTCCACTTTTTCATTATTATTTAGTCGTTTACAAGCCCAATTTTTCGTTTTAAGAACAATGGGAGCAACGACAGGGCAACTAAAAAAGATTGTCAACTATCAATCGACTATCATATTACTAATAGGTGTGGGGACAGGCACAATCAGTAGCCTTTTGTTGCTAAAATTCGTTGTCCCATCTTTGGTTGAGATGGTTGGCTTACCACAAGCCCATTTTAACATTCCTGTTGTCTATTTTTCAGCAATTTTACTTGCTATTTATTTCTTACTCTACATGTTTGTGTTTGCTCAAGTAGCGAGGGTAACTAAAATATTACCTTTAGCAATGAAAAGAAATTATGAGTTTAAATCATATCATTGGACGAAATGGAAGACCGTACTTACTTTTATAGTAGGTGTGATGTCATTACTTATTCTTGCACAAGGTATTTTGCAAAATGATGCAATTCAATCAATTATTCTCATTTTTACTGGAAGTGTATGTATCATAGGTTGTCTATTCTTTTTATTCCCATATATGATGGTATACACATTGAAAAAATATTCTTCCTGGATTCATCGCTATTTAGGAAACAAAGCGCACTATGTAAAAATTCAATTCATCCCTAATTTAAGTAACTATGTTCCTGTTGTTTGTATATTAGCGATTTTGATTATGATTATTACGTTTAATGGTACATTTTTGAAATCTATTGTACAATCCGAGGAAACAACGATTGAAAAAACCTATCCGTATGAAGTAGCGATTGATAATCCTTATTTTGAAAATATTTCTTATAATGATATAGAGTTATTGCGAAAAAAAATTTCAATAAAAGAAATACAATTAGATAGTAAGGGTAGTTCTTTTCTCACTAATAATGGTGTTAATCTGAATTATTTTGCCAAAGATTTTGGTGGAGCAGATAGAGTTGAAATTACAGATGATGTAGCTGATAAGTATGATTTAAAAATAGGCGATGTTTTAGAAGGTGATTACTTAGATAGACGGTCAAATGAAAAAGTCATTCGTTTAAGAATTACTGGAATTGTTCCAACAGAAAACAAATATAAACAACTTTTTGTTGATTGGAATTCCCCTTTGATTAAAGATGTTGTAACAATTGATAAAATCCATTTAACTTTAGGTAATGGCACAACATTAGACGATCTCCAACAGACGATTCATGATTGGCCAACGTTAAAAATTGTGGAGCGAGCTGTTCTTTTAGAGCAAGCCTCGGAATGGTTTTATCAACGATGGGCAATGTTCATGCTCGTTTTGACTGCTTTAGTAGTAGCGAGTTGTACTGGTCTAGTGCAAACGATTTTTCATATAATCTTTAAAAGAAGAGACCAATACAATACACAACGTTTAATCGGGCTTGCCCCAAAAGAATTAAAACAGGTTATTTGGTCTGAAGTTCTCTTTATTGTCACTATCGGTTTACTACTTGGATTAACAAGTGGCATGTTTTTAACAAAGTTAATCATGCAAATTGACGCAGATGGGCCAATAGAATGGGATTTCTTATTTATATTTAGTTCAAGTATAGGTACAGCGATGATTATTTTAGTATGTTGTCGACTATATATTGCTCGATTTGTAAAACGGAGTGTTATTTAGAAATGTTCGTGTCAGATAACAGAATAATGTATATCTTAGTACATTCAGATTACACGCTTATGCAAGAGCTTTTAAAAAATATGATCACTATGTATAAACCGTCTTGGGTAGTTGATACCATTAACTTGTTGAGTGAGGTTGTCATAAGGATAAATGCCAATAAAAAATATGATGTTGTGTTAATTGACACATCTTATAAGCATTTTGTTCACTATATACCATATTTAAAAAACCTCGAAACAATGAAATGCCAAATTGTATTTATGACAGATGAAAATATTGGAGAGATTCATTACTACACAAATAATATCTTGAATTGTAAGGTAATAAATAAAAATATGACGATAGAACAACTAGTTCATATCATTGAAGGAGACTCAATAGAAATAGTTGATACAAGACGATTGGGCGGATTGAATATGTTAGAAATGAATGTGCTCATGGAATTGGCAAAGGGTCACTCCATTGACTTTCTTTGTAACTCTCAAAAATTTACAAATACAGAGATAGAGCAATCGATTAGGCATATTAATGCATATTTTGGAACATCTCATTATTTAGAAGCAGTTTATAAAGCATATACAGAAAAACTTATTTAAGGGAACGTTAAGTGGCACTTTACGCTTACGTTCTTTTTTTGAACGTTTATGTAAAAGAGAAGATTGAAAATAGGCGATTATCTTTAAAAATATCCTTTTTAGGATATTTTTAACTATTTTGATGTTACATGTTTTATACTAGTGATCAAGGAGGTGATGAGATGGAATTTACTGCAAAAGAGGAAATGCTAGTAGATTTTTTTGAACATAGAAAACCGTTAACACAGTTAGATAAAATTAAATTAGTGTATGGATTTCGTGTTGTTACAAGCGAGTTAAAAAAATTTTTGATTATTTACGGTATAGCTATAGCGTTCGGTTTATTTTGGAGAATGTTACTGGTTCAAATTGGATTTCTATTGGTGCGTCAAGTAGCATATGGTGCGCATTGTTCATCATTTAAAACGTGTCTTATTGTTAGTTGTATTTCATTTCCGTTCATCACATGGCTAGCTGTAGCATTGCCTATCACTTCACTCGTTGTTTGGGGGGCGTTTTTGCTAGGAGCTGTCATCTTGTTGTTTATTGGTCCAGTGAGTTCTAAAAAAACAAAAGTACAGGGTGAAGCTCATCGAACATTTTTGTTTAAAAAACTGTATAGCAGACTTATTGTGTTGGGGGGACTACTCGTTATTTTTCCAACATCCATAAGTGTATTTTTCGTAGCAGGATTTTTGAAGGGGATTGTTTTAGTGGTTATTGCAAAAATAGGAGGATCTCATTAATGAAATTTATTATCGACAATATTATTGATTATTTATATAATTTATTCGTTAAATTGGCTGACTTTAGCTCTGTTTATATGTGTTGGGGAGCTTTAGGAGAAGAGGAGTTGCCACAAGAATTAAATTTCAATAAATTTGAAAAAAATACATAAATATTCTAAGATAGATATTGATTATATGTTATTTTGGAAGGATCATGTTATTCGTATGTGGAGTATATCCTATTTAACTTTGATTATTTATCAATTTTTGATATTAAGTATTTTACCGTTATATTTTAGCAAAATTGCAATAACAAAAAAAATGATGTTGAAGATTTCTTTATTAATAGTTTCGCCATCAGTAGTGTTGTTTGCTTTTATAGGTGTCTATGCTATGGCGTACATCCTATTAGTGGAAAGTTTCTTCGTCTACCAGCAAACAAAGCGTTGGCGGAATGTGGCCCATGTGCTGTTTACGATTGTTTTAGTTGTTTTGGCAGATCATATTTCTTCGCTTGTCGTGTATCATTTATCGAATGGCATGGATGCTATTATCACTTCTCCATTGGTACAACTCATTTTTTCGATGAGTATCCTATTTATATTGGTGCTTGTCTACATAAAGTTATTCGATTATTTTGTTAGATGGTATGTGTTTGAGCAATACATTATACCTGCAATGATTCCCTTGATGCTTATGACGATTGTCTTTATGTATACTGATATTGTGTTGATGGATGGTACATCGTTTATCAAAAGTGTCCAACATAATTTGTTCTTTTTTGTGATTTATTTGATGATCTTTATCATTATTATTGGTTTCTTTGTTTACTTAGCTATTAAGAACATACATATTAAACAAAAGGAAATGGAATTAGAAGAATTTAATTCATATGTGTCTTCGCTTGAAGAAATTAATAGAGATATGCGTCAATTTAAACATGATTATATGAATATTTTAACATCAATGCGTCATTTTATAGATTCTAAAAGTTACTCAGAACTAGAAACCTATTTTTATCGACATATTTTACAAACTGAAAAGAAAGAGCAAGCGCATGAAATATCCTTTTCGATGCTTAACTGTTTAAATATAGCTAGTTTAAAAGGACTTTTAACAACAAAACTTATTCAAGCGCAAACGTTTCACGTTCCAATGTACATTGAGATTGTTGAAAAAATCGATAGAATAGCATTGGATGAGATTCAATTAAATCGTATGTGCGGCATACTATTGGACAATGCGCTTGAAGCCAGTAAGCATGCTACAGAGCCTTGGATTCGATTAGCATTTATTCGAATGGAAAAAGCTGTGTTAATTGCATGTATGAATACATTTTCATCCAATAAAAGTCATGAGTTAAAAGTGCATGAAATTTTCAAAGAAGGCTTCTCGACAAAAGGAGAGGAGCGAGGCTTGGGCTTATCTATATTACGTCAAATGGTAGATGCATCTCCAAAACTTCGTTTAAATACAAAAATAAATGGCAATTTATTTATACAAGAGTTGTTTATTGAGGAGGAGGGGGTGTAAATATGAAAGTGATTATTTGTGAAGATAATGTTGTACAATTAGAGCATATCAAAAAAACCATTAAAAACTATGCTATGATGGAAGGGAACGGGATTGAAATTGTACTTACAACTACAAACCCTAATGAGGTCATTACATATGAAAAAGCAGATTGTTATTTTTTGGATATTGATTTGAACCATGAGGTGACAGGGCTTATGTTAGGGGATATGATTCGCCAACGTGACCCATTGTGCAGTATTATATTTGTCACAACCCATGCAGAAATGACCTATTTAACGTTTATGTATAAAATTGCTGCGTTAGATTTTATTATTAAGGATCACACAGGTATGTTACAGCAAAAAATATTAGCAACACTAAAAGTTGCATATGAAAAGTATATACAAATTGGCCAACAACAATCACCTTCACAGATTCAAATAAGAGCAAATGGTTATACAAGGAATATTGCTATTCAGGATATATACTTTTTTGCGGCATCCCCAAAATTACATAAAATTATATTACATTTAGAAAATGAGCATATTGAGTTTTATGGTCGCTTAAAGGATTTTAAGGAAGCACATACATCGATGTATCAATGTCATAAGGCTTTTATTGTGAATAAACAAAACATTGAATTTGTAGATCATAAGGAACGAGTTGTATATTTCAAAAATGGTGAAACTTGCTTTGCCTCTGCACGACTTATAAAGGGGTTAAAATAGTTAGACATCCACCTAGTAAAAAAACTTATGCTTACTTTTTCATCGATATAACAAGGATTGTGAGTTTATTTTGTATGACTGAACTCGCAATCCTTTTGCTTTAGACGTTCCTTATAAATGTGTGAAACAACCTTTGTTAAATGTGCTATATACTCTGTTGCTTCAATCTATACTACTACGGATAAGAAATGTTTAAAGATACTATTCTAATCACCATTAAACACTGTATTATAATAATGAAATAGTTCTATTATTCTTCCCATATCCAAATTGGCTGCTGAAGAACGATGGAAGTAAAATGAGGGTTGATTCTTTTAAAATTCACTGTCATCTCGTTGCTAAGAACAATCACTGTTAACTCCTCGTCATTGAGCCGTGCTATGACGGAAACGACTTAGATAGGAGATGACTTATTTGAATAGACCCTCCATTCGGAAAGTCCGGAAAGTATTGTGAAATTGGATTATCTAGGTTTAAAAGTCCTTTTTCTTCTAGTTGCATGATCGCTACAGCAGTGAATGTTTCTGAGTGTGGTTGGGCTATTAGGTAAATCACAGTGTCTGCCAAACCGTAACCTTTTGTAAATAAAATTTTACCTTTCTTTGCAATAAGAACGATACTTTGAAATTTTTTATTTTTTAAGTATTGATCGATTTTTTCAGCCATACTTCCAGATAGATTACTATGATTATTACGTCCTAAATAATAGTAAAACTACTATAGACACTATGACAATAACAAGGGTAGAATTAAAGAAATTCTTAAAAATTTTTTCATGTATATACCTCTCGAATTATGTAATCTGTTAAACAAACCTTACTATAAGTATTACAAAATATATAATTGTTATAAAAAATACCAATTCATTTATAGTAGGAGAAATTTTGTTAGCAAAAAAGATTTTAGCAAGTAAAGATAAATAAGATTCAAAAAAGAAGCCACTCTATGGGATAAAAATGCCTTTATAGAGCGGCTTTTTATAGGATCTCTACATTTTAACGATTAGTTCATGCTCTGTTCATTTAACAATTCTAAGCTAGGAGTAATCAAAGAAATGGAGGGGTTAGTGATGAATCTTGCCTGGAAAGAAATGAAGAAGAATAAAGTACGGTTTTTAATCTTGGGCTCCATTATCTTCCTAGTTAGTTTTTTAACGTTTATTATCTCGGGTTTAGCAAATGGTCTGTCACAGGATAATGCAGCTTTAATTAAGGATTTACCGAAGGGACAATTTTATATGGCTGAGGATGCAGATGGCACGTTTAATCTTTCAAGAATCGATAGCCACCTGCAGCAGAAAGTCATAAGTAAAGAAAAAGAGACAGTAGCTTTTTCAATCCAGATGGGCTTTTTAAATGATCAGGATGATAAACAACAAAGTGTAGCCTTTGTGACATCAACGGAATCTTCACTTTTTAGCAATGTGCATCAAGACGAGGTGCTTTTGGATAGCTCACTACAAGATAAAGGAATACAAGTTGGAGATATATTAACGAATAATCAATACAGTGGAAAGTTCATTGTAAAAGGTTTTGTAGAGCAAAAAAAATATAGCCATGCTCCCGTTGCTTATATTAGTGAAGAGGCCTACCAGGAGATGTATCGAGTAGCTGATAAACAGTTGATTTTTGTACCAAATAGTGAGCCAAATGATATTAAGGGATTGCAAGCATATAGCAATAAAGAGTTTCTCAAAACTATCCCCAGTTATAATGCGGAACAATTATCTTTAAATATGATTATATGGTTCTTAGTTGTCATTAGTGGGATGTTGTTTGCTATTTTCTTCTACATGATGAATGTACAAAAAATTGGCTTGTATGGCATTTTAAAAGCGATCGGATTAAAAACAAGTAAGCTATTTAAAATGATCTGGACACAGATGGCTATCATTACAATCTTTTCACTTGTGGTATCTGTCAGCCTTAGCCAGTTATTTAATATAGTTGCTCCTAAGGGGATGCCATTTACTTTAACAATAGGGACTACAACACAGTTATCCTTTGTATTCCTCCTCATAGGCTTTATCGGTGCAACCTTGTCAGGAATGCAAATTAAAAAAATTGAACCGTTACAAGCAATTCAGCAAGGGGAGGCTTAATCATGACGTTATTTACAATTGATGAAGTACGAAAAACGTTTAAGAATGGTGAAGTGGAGGAAGAGATCTTAAAGGGCATTAATTTTTCTTTAAAAGAAGGAGAGATTACAGCATTGGTAGGTGCTTCGGGCTCTGGGAAAAGTACATTATTAACGATTGCTGCTGGACTACAACCAGCAACAGATGGGCAAGTGCTATTTGAAGAGCAGAATCTTACGACGATGAAAACTGAACAGGTACGAAAATTACGTGCAACTAAATTCGGCTTTGTTTTTCAATTTGCTCATCTTGTTCCATTTTTGACAGTAGAGGAACAATTGCTATTAATGCTAGATGTGGCTGAATCTCCATTAAAAAAGAATGAACAGAAATATGAAGTCAATCGGCTATTGAAGTTAGTCGGAATGGAACATCGTAAAACTGCCTACCCTTCCTCCTTGTCAGGGGGAGAGAAGCAGCGTGTAGCAATTGCACGTGCTATTATTCATCAACCGAAAGTATTATTTGCTGATGAACCAACGGCTAGTTTAGATTCCCAGCGCTCCCAGGAAATCATGTTGCTACTAAAAGAATTAACTAAAACATTAAATATTACAACATTAATGGTGACGCACGATGAGGAAATGCTTACTTACACAGACCGTATTATTAGAATAAGCGACGGTGTCGTGTTAACAAATACTATGTACTAATAGGAATGACCACAATCATATAATTTATGGTTGTGGTATTTTTGTTTGAAGAGTAAGAAATGGTTTGGAGGGGTAAAGGATCGAGGAAGGAGGGAAAACATGAAAAAACTATTGAAACTAGTATGTTTGATCCTAATTACGGTTGCCATATTACCTAAGGAAGCACAAGCGGCAAGCTTTATAGATTTAGCAGATGAAACATTATCAACAGAAATTAATTATTTAGTGGATCAGGAAATTGTAAAAGGCTATTCAAATAACCTGTTCAAACCAAATGAAAATGTAACGAAGGCACAGGTAGCTGTTATATTAACTCGTGCTTTAGCGTTAAATACAATCAATATAGAGAATCCAAACTATCAGGATGTAACGACCGCACATAAGTATTATAAAGAAATCGCAGCGGTACAAAATGCGGGTATATTTGATGATGTCCATACATTTCATCCAAATGCAACAATGACAAGAGGTCAAATGGCTATTGTGCTACAAAGGGCTTTCCAGCTTAAGGGTTCTGGGAATGCTTATTTTACAGACGTAACAGAACAAACACCAGGATATAAAGAAATTTTAACCCTAGCTCATAATCATTTAGTAAGGGGCTATGATGACGGTACATTTAAACCAGATGAACCTGTTACACGTGCTCACTTTTCAGCGTTTTTAGCACGTGCTATGACGCTATCTAAACCAGATTTGCTAAAAGATCGTGCTTTTATTTACACGTATGCCTATTATTCTTTAAATGATCATCAACGTTATACATTAGACTATCAATTCGATCACCATGACGGTAAAAATGATGTATGGGTAGTCGAAAATCTAAGTTCAGAACAAGCCTTTCCTAATGAACTGATATATGGCGATGATCGTATATATGGTCAAACCATTGCCCGTGATGGTAACACTCATTATGATTTATATTTGGAGCTACCACTTAGGATAGGTGTTATTTTACATGAGGATGATACTGGCGTTACGTCAGGTAAACGAGTAACGGTTAAAACGACCAATGGTATTGTTCAAGCTGGAGAGGTACAATATTCAGGTGTGGTCATACTAGAAGAAAAATCCATAATTAATGGTACAGTGAAAACCTATTATTTTGTGGATGGAATAGGTTTAGTGAAAGAGTTACACAATGATATTGTCGTGCTTGAACTGCTTAATCGCACCATGAAAAAATAGGAAGCAAGCCTACATTTCATAGTAGGCTTGCTTTATTTTTAATCTTGTAATGTAATATTGAAAAATCGCTGAAGGGCTTGTAACCATTCCTTTTCATTTTGTGTTGTATAGGTTGTTAAAGAAGAACCCTCATAGATTCTAAATTCGTTGTTCATCATGGTATGACGACCACCAATGGTTCGAATCATAGCAATTTTATTTTTTTGCTTGGAAAGTCGTGGTGCAAATTTTGCATCATTGGCATCATCGTAAAAACTATAAAGCAAACGCCAACTATGTTTAGTTTGTTCCAACAGCATCCAACCATTCGCTTCATCATAATCTATTTTATATAACTCTTTACCTTCACGGTGTTGATAGCCAGCAATCAGTGGGACTGGTTTACAGGGTGCTAATGCACCGACGCCTACATCTGAGATATAGTATTGTCCACTCACATTCACTAGCAATAATTGATGCATGGGAATTTCCTGTGGAGGGGTATTTTCTGCTACGTTGCGCCAAAACTGGGCATAGCGATTGGTAACAGAAAAGCCAAGCTCTCGTAAGAGCCAACTGAATAAGATATTTAATTCAAAACAATTGCCACCACGTTTATCAATAATTATTTTTTGAAATAAATCAGGAATAGCGAAGGAGATACCACGGTTCAAGGCAACATCTAAATTTTCATAGGGAATGGTTAATAGATGTTTAGTTTGTAGGTGTCCAAGTAGCTGAATAGATGGCTCTAACGTTCCTTGAAATTGAATATACTGTAAATAGTGCTGAATCTGCTCATTCATAAAATCGCCTCACTTCCTTATTAATAACATAACCGAAATAGTCTTAGATTACACGCATAAACTGAAGTAGGAAATGATAGAAAAATAGCTAAATAACTAGTAAGATTAATATGTTAGCTACTATAAAGTGAAATGTTTTACATATTAGTTAATAATAAAAATGGTAAGGTAGGTATCGTATATAGCATGAAATGGATAGAAGTGAATACATATGAGGAAATGAGCGAAGTGGCAGCTACTATTTTCTCAAAACAAATACAAGAGAAACCTGATAGTGTTTTAGGTTTAGCAACTGGTGGATCACCTGTAGGCATGTATAAAGAATTAGTGGCACGACACCAAGCTGGCCATTTATCTTTTAAGGAAATACAAACTTTTAACTTGGATGAGTATGTAGGCATTGAGCAATCAAGTCCAGCAAGCTACTTTACATTTATGCATGAGAATTTATTTAATTTTGTGGATATACAGCCGAAAAATGTCCATTTGCCAAATGGACAGGCAGCCAATTTAGCTGAAGAATGTGCTGCATATGATAAGCGCATTGAAGAAGCAGGAGGCATTGATTTACAGCTTCTAGGTATCGGTGTAAATGGACATATTGCTTTTAATGAACCAGGCACATCGTTTGATGCCAAGACGAATATTGTGGAGTTAACAGAGTCAACAAGAACAGAAAATGCTATTTATTTTGATGATCCGTCTGAAGTACCAACACATGCCATTACAATGGGCATTCACTCCATAATGAAGGCAAAGGAAATCGTTCTCATTGCCTTTGGTGAAAAAAAGCTCACGGCGATTGAAAAATTGAAAAGTGGTCATATTACAGAAGAATTCCCAGCAAGCCAATTATTAAACCATCCTAATGTTACAATAATTTATGGTGGTACGAATTAGCAAAAATAAGCAAAGACTTCTTAGGATTGAAGTCTTTGCTTGTTTATTTTTCCTGATAAAATAACCCCTGCTACAACGGCTAGTCCACCTATAAGCTGAAAAGAATGTAAATTTTCACTTAGAAAAAGAACAGCAAAAATGGAGGCGAAAACAGGAATGAAATTTAAATAAATACTTGCTTTGTTCGCTCCCAGCTGTATAACACCACTGTTCCAGCAGAGAAAAGCAATGATAGAGGCAAAAATACCAACATATAAAATAGCAGCAATGGTTGACCATTCCCAATGAATTGCTGTTGTACTAGACATTGTTTCATAGAGAGAAAAAGGGAATAACACAATAGCCCCAAGTCCAATCGTCACTAGAAAGGTAGACTGCCCTGGTAAGCGAGTTGCATATTGTTTAATGAGCAATGAATATATGCTCCAACAAAATACTGCTGCGATTACAATTAAATCCCCTTTGTTGAAAGTAAAATCGACAATCCTTTTAAAAGAGCCACCCATTATAATAAAGGCAACTCCACTCAGTGATAAAACGGTCCCTATTAACTGAAATTTTGATAGTTTTTCCTTCAAAAAAATAAAGGAAAGTATGTAAATCATTATGGGCGTAGAAGAGTTCATTAAAGATGCATTAATAGACGTAGTGTAATGTAATCCAATGTAAACAAGTGTGTTAAATGCTGTAACCCCTGTTAATGAAAGAATGATGACAATAAACCAATGTCTTTTCAGTATCCGCCATTCACGTTTTAATTGGTGATATGCAATGGGAAAAAAGATAATAAATGCGACGCACCAGCGTAAAAAGGCAAATGTTAGGGGAGGGATATCTTCACTAACGGCACGTCCAATAACAAAATTACCACCCCATAAAAGAGTTGCGAGTACTAATAATAGATATGGTGGAATTTTCAAGATGCTGTAACCCCTTTAGTAATTGAATAGTAAAGTTAATTATAGGCAGTCAGTATAGCAATAATCAATGCCTCTGTAGTTTTGCTATGCTAAAATAAGGAAAACAAGAGGAGGAATAACTGTGAAAAGTACCGTACCATGTTTACAAGAGGGAGATTTAGTCGGTGTTGTTGCACTTTCAAGTCTTGTAGAGCCTGAAAAACTAGGAGAAGCAGTAGCTTTTTTGGACGAATTGGGTCTTCGCTATATTGTAGGTGATACGATTCATGCAAAACATGAATATTTGGCAGGAAGTGATGAAATAAGACTAGCTGATTTTCATGAGATGGTAAAAAACCCAGAAGTGAAAGCAATCTTTTGTGTAAAGGGAGGCTATGGCTCTGCCAGAATTGCTGATAAAATTGATTATGCTTTAATAGAAGAAAATCCTAAAATTTTCTGGGGCTTTTCTGATGTTACATATTTACATTGTGCGATTAATGAGTATGCCAATATGGTGACATTTCATGGGCCAATGCTTATGTCCGCTAATAAGATGGATGATTTATCAAAGAAAATGTTTTTACAGCTATTTTCCTCTATGGAAATTCAGTATACAGAGGCAATTTCTCCGTTAACAACGATTGCGGGGGGCGTCGCACGTGGTGAAATGATTGGAGGAAATCTTTATCGTCTTGTCAGCACACTAGGTACCAAATTTGAAGTGAGGACTGAAGGTAGGATTTTATTAATAGAGGATGTAAATGAAACCATTCCATTTATTGACTCAATGCTTCAGCATTTAAAACAAGCAAGGAAGTTTGAGCAATTAGCAGGAGTCGTCATTGGTTCATTTACACAAACAGGATCTGATAAAGAAGCACTTCATTCGTTAATGAAGGAGTATTTTGCAGGTTTAGGAATACCAGTCGTGGCAGGTTTTAAGTTCGGACATGAAACAACGAATATAGCGATCCCACTAGGAACAGAGGCAATTTTAGATGCACAGGAAAAGGTGTTAAAAATATTACCAGGTGTGCATGTATGATAGGAAGAGGAAATATGGATATTGAAAATATACTGTAAGAAGCTGCGGTTGCACTAGCAGAAAAAAGATATCCCTCTGGATGGGGTGGAGATGCAGCATTATCTACTGCGGATGGACAAATTTTAATAAGTGTCGCACCCGAGGTTATGAATGCAGCTACTGAATTATGTATGGAAACAGGTTCTATTTTAGAGGCACATAAATTGAATATCAAAGTTACTCATTCGATTTGTGTTGCTAGGGAAGATGAAACATCTAAATTTGTATTGCTGACACTCTGTGGAGTCTGTCAGGAAAGAATTTTCTATTGGGGAGAAAATGTAAAAGCAGCGATTACGAATGTAGATGAAGAATTAGTATTTAAATCATTAAAGGAAATTCAACCTTAACATTGGTATAAGACATATAAACAATAAAGTAAAGACATTACAAAAAATGTAATGTCTTTTTTAGCTTTGTTAATAAGGCTCAGCATCGTGTCCTTTATTCATAGCATCTTGAGGTGCTTGATCACCATTGATATTGCCAAGTGGTTTTGAGGCAGAGGAATCTTTTTTAGCGTTGTGCAAACCTTCCTTGAGTAAGCGACCATATTCTTCGTCGGCTTCTTGTGCCAAAGCAATCATGGCATTTTGAATATCTTCATGACAGACCGATAGATCACGTATTAAATTTTCAAGAAGTTCATCGCGTTCCCACTGTTCAAAGTTACGATAAGTTTCACCAGCCTGTTTCGTATTACTTTGACGATCAATCGATTCACGAACAAGATTTCCTTCAATGTAAGGTGTATATTCTTTACCAGCTTGTGCTGCTTCCTTTAACCCATTCAGCATGGATGGCTCATAATTAATATGTGGATTTTGTCCAGGTGCCAAATCACGCTTATACATCATTTGCCCACCATGTTGATTGGTCGCTACACGTTTTTTTGGTGCATTAATTGGAAGCTGTAAGTAGTTGGCTCCTACACGATGGCGTTGTGTATCAGAATAAGAGAAAGTACGACCTTGCAACATTTTATCATCAGAGAAGTCTAAGCCATCAACAAGTACCCCTGTTCCGAAAGCAGCCTGTTCCACCTCAGCAAAATAATCTTCAGGGTTTTTGTTTAAAACCATTTTCCCAACTGGATACCATGGAAATTGATCGTTTGGCCAAAGCTTTGTATCATCCAATGGATCAAAATCAAGCTCAGGGTGTGGACCATCCTCCATAATTTGAACATGTAGCTCCCATTCAGGGAAGTCTCCACGTTCGATAGCATCATATAAATCTTGTGTAGCATGATTGAAATTTTTCTGTTGGATTTCTTCTGCTTCTTTTTGTGTTAAATTTTTAATACCTTGTAGCGGTTCCCAATGATATTTGACAAGGACTGCCTTGCCATCATTATTCACCCACTTGTACGTATTAACCCCAGAGCCCTGCATCATACGATAATTTGCTGGAATCCCCCAAGGAGAGTAAACGAATGTTACCATATGGAAGGTTTCTGGTGAGCTAGCACAAAAATCAAAAAAACGTTCAACGTTTTGAATATTAGTAATGGGATCAGGCTTAAAAGCATGAATCATGTCTGGAAATTTGAGCGCATCACGAATAAAGAAGATCTTTAGATTATTGCCCACTAAATCCCAATTGCCATCCTCTGTATAAAACTTTACTGCAAAACCGCGGGGATCACGCAATGTTTCTGGGGAGTGACCACCATGTATAACAGTTGAAAAACGCACAAAGACAGGTGTTTTTTTCCCTTTATCCTGAAAGACTTTTGCACGTGTATACTTAGCAATAGGTTCATTGCCAACAACACCATAGGTCTCAAAATACCCATGTGCTCCAGCTCCACGAGCATGCACAACCCGTTCTGGAACTCGCTCTCTGTCAAAATGACTCATCTTCTCTAGGAAATCATAATTTTCCAATGTTGCAGGACCTCGATTACCGACTGTTCGCAAATTTTGATTGTTGGTAATTGGATGTCCCTGTCTGTTGGTCAATGTCATATCTTGCTCATGTGTTGCATCATTTTGCTGTGTCATAGTATGACCCCTTTCCTATAGATACTTCCATTTTGTCCTTGAAAGGGGCCAACTAGTCATCCAAATTATCCCTTTGAACTACTAAAAAAGCTCTCCATACATAAATGTAGGAGAGCCTTGGATGGCGTTTTCAAATGGAATCAAGTTGTTTTGAGTATGGCCATTGCTTATAGTTGGTCATTAGTCATCGGTCATACAGTAACAGGTAACTTGTTATTGGTTTTTAACTAATTAGCTGAAAAGCTAGATTTGAAAACAGCACATCCAACTCGGGTTGGAGTCTCACCGTCCCGAGTCTAGAAATAACGGGAATCGTCAAAGTTAATTTGAATACTGTAATTTTTTGAATTGATAAGATTAGATAGTTTATGTGCATCTTTTTCAAGCTTTGTAGCTCGTTCTCGATATTCATCTGGCTCATACAAAGCGATTTCATATAACATTGTATTTTCGCCATAACCAAATCTTACACTCTCTTTTTCTCGCATACTGAAATCTTTACACAAATCAGCCTCGGCACGAAGTTGTGTTGCTAGTTCGATGGCTTCTACTAGTGCTAGCTTTTGCCCTTTAAAGTCTACTGTGTTTTGGATGTTTGCTTCGTAAACTAGGCGGTCTAATGTACGAGTATCTAGGCGAACTTGGGCTAAGTCAGCTTCAATAAGGGGGAGTGCTCGATTACTTGTTTTAGGAGCTTGCCCCTTTTCAACTGTTACAAAGGCACTGCGATGTAGTTCGTTTACTAGCTCTTGAGTTTTCTTTCCTAAAATACTTTTTAGTTTAACAGCTTCTGCAAGATTAATCACGAAAACACGTCCTTTTTATAGTGTTATAGATGGTACATCATTTGATATAATTGCGATTTGAAACTGTCCACCATGAATTTGATTGAACATTTTCCCAGCTGACGCAAGCAGTTCGTTCGCTGCGTCATTTGTTAAGGAAGGGCGGAAATAAAAAATATGTAAAGCATCAGTTGTTTCCTCTGTGACAGCCGTGCGTTTAGAATCAACAAAAGGTGAGCCAAATGCTCCTACCTCATCACGACTGTACAGAATATTTTCTAATGTGTTAAAGCGCCCATTCAAACCTTCATAACCAATCTCGTCATGACCAAGATCAATTGCTACAAACCCTTTGATTTGAGCAACATCATATAGACCAATTGGCATTTCATATTGGAGTGAAAAGAAATTATTTAAATCAACACCTGAATGAATTGGCGTTAAATAGTTTTGCTTACTAATTCGACGCATAAGGCTTTCTGCTGAGTGACGATAACGGTTTGGATCAGCACCAAGCTTTTTCCAAACTTGTCTCCATTCTGCAATACCCTCACGCTGTGCTACAGGAAGTTCCTGCATTTCAAGAAAGAGATTTTCCTGATACAATTGCATACGCCCTTTAATCATTTGAGGGGATTCCGCTACAACAATTTTGGTATAATGAATAATGCCGAATTTTAGCTCGGGATGTTGTGTTAATAGAGTTGGGTTAATGGAAATTTCCAATGAACATCACCTACTTTATCTATTTCTAATATTGTACCATGTAAGGAGTTGGAAATAAAATGAACATACACGACCTACAACGTGATTTTGTGGCATATGCGATGTCCATTGGTGTTGATAAAATAGGTTTTACAACAGCAGCTCCCTTTACAGAATTAAAAAACAGATTGCGTCGCCAGCAGGAGCTTGGCTATCAGTCTGGATTTGAAGAAAGTGATATTCAAAAACGTACAGAACCCCTTCGATTATTAGATGAAGCAGAGAGTATTGTAGCAATAGCTGTCGCTTACCCTTCACGTATGCAAAATGCACCAATTGGTAAAAGGGGTGCGCGACGTGGAATTTTCTGCCGTGCTTCATGGGGTGTCGATTATCATACAGCATTACGTGAGCGTTTAAAGCTATTATCCGCTTGGCTTGAGGAACATGTCAAAGGTGTACGTATTGAATCAATGGTTGATACAGGAGCCCTTGTAGATCGGGCTGTAGCTGAGCGTGCAGGCATTGGGTGGAGCGGGAAAAATTGCTCGATTATAACGCCTGAATTTGGTTCCTATGTGTATTTAGGAGAGCTCATTACAAATATTCCATTTGCGCCAGATAAGCCAATGGAGGATGAATGCGGAGATTGTCGACTGTGCTTGGATGTTTGTCCAACGGGAGCCTTAATTCAAGGTGGACAATTGGATGCACAGCGCTGTATTGCTTTTCTGACTCAAACGAAGGGAACATTACCAGATGAGTTTCGTAGTCATATCGGTAATCGACTCTATGGATGTGATACATGCCAGACAGTATGTCCTAAAAATAAAGGGAAAATTAACTGGATACATGAAGAATTTATACCAGATCCAGAGCTAGCCAAACCATTATTGACACCGCTTTTAACGATTACAAATCGAGAATTTAAGGGGAAATTTGGTCATGTTTCAGGCTCATGGCGTGGAAAAAAGCCTATCCAGCGTAATGCCATCTTGGCACTTGCTCATTTTAAAGAGGAAGCCGCCATACCAGATTTGATTGCTCTACTTCATAAAGATGACCGTCCTGTCATTCGAGGCACAGCCGCATGGGCTTTGGGTAAGATTGGCGGGGATACAGCTCAAACTGCCTTACATGAAGCAGAAGCTACCGAGCAGGATGAAGAAGTGCTAAGTGAAATTTATAAAGGGTTGCAGTTTTTTAAGTAAGATTGGATCTTGGGACAATTGGTTAACTACAGTTCAATGTAGGAATGAAATCAATTGATTGGAGTCCCTACGATTGGGAGAAGAGTCGCTCCAAAAGAAGAGGAATCCGCTCAAACCGAGAGAAGAACTGCTCTAAAAGAAGAGAGAGCGGCTGTTAGTATAAAAAATGGACACGAACTTAAGAGAGACTTATGATGAAGGAACAAAAAGGACGTGTCGAAAATGGAAAAGCAAACAAGAAAAAGATTATCGCAAGAAACCAAAGATTATATTGT
>NZ_JAVGCX010000029.1:0-23449 GCF_052928325.1 Lysinibacillus sp. BSL11
ATCTTTCAATTAAATACAAAGTCTAGTGATGATGGCAAAGAGGTCACACCCGTTCCCATACCGAACACGGAAGTTAAGCTCTTTAGCGCCGATGGTAGTTGGGGGCTTCCCCCTGTGAGAGTAGGACATCGCTAGGCAACAAAACAGTCAGCTGTGCGCTGACTGTTTTTTTACTTTGTCTTGATAACTTTTAACTTTACCAAAGAGTTTGATCAAATGTGTTTTTTGAATTTAAATAATGCAAATAAATGCCTCAAAAATGTAGTTAATTATTTGTATTGTTTATCTTAATTGTTATTTGTTAAAAATCTGAATTGTCTTTCTTTTATAAGTTCCTTGACAGTAGCAGTCCACGTTGTTAATCTTACAATTAATATTCTTTTAACTATAGGAGGAAGTTACGAAAATGTGGGAGACTAAATTTGCCAAAGAAGGTTTAACTTTTGATGATGTATTATTAGTACCAGCTCATTCCGAAGTACTACCGAAAGATGTTGATTTATCTGTTCAATTAACACCTAAGATTAAATTAAACATCCCAATGGTCAGCGCAGGTATGGATACAGTTACAGAGTCTAAAATGGCGATTGCTATGGCACGTCAAGGCGGTATCGGTATTATCCATAAAAACATGGGAATTGATGAGCAAGCTGAACAGGTAGAAAAAGTAAAACGTTCTGAAAATGGTGTTATTACAAACCCATTCTTCTTAACTCCGACACATCAAGTTTTCGATGCTGAGCATCTAATGGGTAAATACCGAATCTCTGGTGTTCCTATTGTTGATAGTATGGAAAATCAAAAGCTAGTAGGGATTATTACAAACCGAGATTTACGTTTTATCTCTGACTACTCTTTAAAAATTGAAGATGTAATGACGAAAGAAGATTTGATTACAGCACCAGTTGGAACGACTTTAGAGGATGCTGAAAAAATTCTTCAACAATATAAAATCGAAAAGCTTCCAATTGTAGATGAAGAAGGTAGATTAACTGGACTTATTACAATTAAGGATATCGAGAAAGTGATTGAATTCCCGAATGCTGCGAAAGATACACATGGCCGTTTACTAGTAGGCGCGGCTGTTGGTGTATCAAAGGATACGATGGTACGTATTGAGAAGCTTGTAGAAGCACAAGTTGACATTGTTGTAATCGATACAGCCCACGGTCATTCAGAAGGCGTATTACAAACAATTCGTTCAATCCGTGAGACTTACCCTGAGCTAGAAATCATCGCTGGTAATGTTGCTACAGGAGAAGGCGCACGTGCATTATTTGAAGCAGGAGCAGATGTTGTTAAAGTAGGTATCGGTCCTGGTTCTATTTGTACTACACGTGTTGTAGCAGGTGTAGGTGTCCCACAAATTACAGCAGTATATGATTGTGCTACAGTAGCTCGTGAGCTAGGTAAAACAATAATTGCAGATGGTGGTATTAAATACTCTGGTGATATCGTAAAAGCACTAGCAGCTGGAGGCAACGTTGTAATGCTTGGTTCCCTTCTAGCAGGTACATCTGAATCTCCGGGAGAAACAGAAATCTTCCAAGGACGTCGCTTTAAAGTTTATCGTGGTATGGGTTCTATCGGCGCAATGGAAAAAGGTTCTAAAGATCGTTACTTCCAAGAGGATGCAAAAAAATTAGTACCTGAAGGTATTGAAGGCCGCCTTCCTTATAAAGGACCATTAGCTGATACAATCTACCAACTGATTGGTGGTATTCGCGCTGGTATGGGTTATTGTGGAGCTCCACATCTTGAACACCTACGCGAGAATGCACAATTTGTTAGAATGACAGGTGCTGGTCTACGTGAATCACATCCACATGATGTACAGATTACAAAAGAATCACCAAACTATTCCATGTAATATATTACTTGCAACTTTTATGCTTTCGCATCGTCTACAAAGATGGCGCGAGAGCATTTTTTTATGGTAGAGAGTCAACACGTTTGTTGTTATCTATGATAAAATGTCGAGGACAAGATTATTTTTTGGAGGGCTTTAAAGGTGAAAAAGAAAATGAACACCGTATTACGCTTACTCCTAATTCCTGTTTTATTATTTAGTATTTTTGCAGGTATTCCTGCAAAGGCTAATGCGGAAACAGATTTAGGATTAACAGTGGATGCTGCGATTTTAATTGATGCAGATTCAGGAAAAATTTTATTTGAACAAAATGCAGATACTTCACTAGGTATTGCAAGTATGACAAAGATGATGACTGAATACCTGTTATTGGACGCGATTGATGCAGGGACAGTTAAGTGGGATCAAGAATATCACGTAACAGATTATACGTATCGTATGTCTCAAAATCGTGCATTAAGTAATGTACCTTTACGTAGAGATGGCACTTATACGATTCGTGAGCTATACGAGGCAATGGCAATCTATTCAGCAAATGCAGCAACCGTAGCCATTGCTGAAACGATCGCAGGTTCTGAAACTGAATTTTTAAAGTTAATGAATAAAAAAGCAGAAGAACTTGGTTTAGAGGGCTATAAATTTGTCAACGCTACTGGTCTTAATAATGCTGATTTATTTGGTATGCATCCATCAGGCACAGGCCCAGAAGATGAAAATGTAATGCCTGCAAAATCTGTAGCTAAATTAGCGTATCATTTATTAAAGGATCACCCAAAGGTATTAGAGACATCTAAAATTGCAAAAAAGACATTCCGTGAAGGGACAGAAGATGCAATTAAAATGTCTAACTGGAACTTTATGTTACCGGGATTAGTGTATGAATATCAAGGTGTAGATGGATTAAAGACAGGTACAACAAACTTTGCAGGTCACTGCTTCACAGGTACTGCAGAGCGCAATGGTACTCGTTTGATTGCAGTTGTAATGAAGGCTGTTGATGCAAATGGACAAGGTTCATATGAAGCTCGCTTTGATGCCACAGCGAAATTATTTAACTACGGCTTTTCACAATTCTCAAAGCAGGAAATTTTACCAGGGAACTATACATTCAAAAATCAAAAAACAGTTAAAGTAACAAAAGGTAAAGAAGACAAAGTATCGATTGCAGTAAAAGAACCAATTTCATTTATGATTAAGTCTTCTGATAAAGACTTATATAAACCTACATTGGTTTTAGATAAAAAGAGTTTAGAGGCAGATGTTAAAAAAGACACTGTTGTAGGAAAGGTCGTTATTGAACGCACAGAAGGCACAGATTACGGCTTTATCGATGGCAAGGATATTTCATCCGATGTTGTCACAACAGAGGCTGTAGAGCGTGCTAGCGGTATCTCATTGTTCTTCCAAGGTGTAGGTAACTTCTTCGGTAATTTATGGGGAGGCATTACAGACTTTGTTGGTGGATTGTTTTAATATTTAAATAAGAGCACATGAATGTACTTAAGCATTCATGTGCTTTTTCACATTTTTACACGCTACAGCATACGCTAATAGGCGAAAGGATGTGGCTAAATGTGTGGCATTACAGGCTGGGCTAGTTTTCAAAAGGATTTAAGAACAAGTGACACAATATTAAAATCGATGACGCAAACATTAAATAAGAGAGGGCCAGATGATGAAAATATTTGGTGTAGTGAGCATATTGCATTTGGCCATCGACGGTTAGCTGTTATTGATTTAATCGGTGGTAAACAACCAATGAAAAAAATCCATGATGGTTTGAACTATGTCATTACATATAATGGCGAACTTTACAATACAGAAGAGCTACGTAAGGAACTTCAAAAAAGAGGGCACAGTTTTACAACACAATCAGATACTGAAGTACTATTAACTGCCTATATTGAATGGAAAGAGCAGTGTGTAGAATTTCTAAATGGTATTTTTGCCTTCGGTGTTTGGGATGAGCAAACACAGTCTTTATTTTTGTGTCGAGACCGACTAGGCGTAAAGCCCTTGTATTATACAGAGCAACAAGAAGGTGTACTTTTTGCATCGGAGGTGAAGGCTCTGCTAGCACACCCCACGGTTCAAGCATGTGTAAATGTTGAAGGGTTTGCAAGTATGATGGCTGTAGGGCCTTCTAGAGAGCCAGGTAAAACCCTTTTTCAAAATATTAAAGAATTACGGCCTGGCTATGCTATGCGATTCTCTAGAGAAGAAGGTTTAAGAAAGTGGCCGTATTGGCAGCTACAAAGTCGTAGACATGAAGAAACATTAGGAGAAACAATTGAACATGTTCGTTTTTTGTTAACGGATGCTATAGAACGTCAGCTAGTTTCAGATGTACCCATTTGTACGTTTCTTTCAGGAGGACTAGATTCCAGTATTATCACCGGCATTGCAGCAAATAGATTCCAACAGCAAAGCCATCAGTTGCATACGTATTCTATTGATTATGAAGATAATGAGCGATTCTTTAACCCGCATTCTTTCCAGACCTCCACAGATACGTACTGGATTCAAAAAATGACAGAAACTTTCAAGACAGCTCATCACGCAGAGGAGATCACTCAGCAACAGTTAATTGATTTATTAGTGGAATCGGTCATCGTTCGCGATTCTCCAGGTATGGCAGATGTAGATTCTTCGTTATTATGGTTTTGTCGTGAAATAAAAAGGGAATTTACTGTAGCGCTATCAGGAGAGTGTGCAGATGAAATTTTTGGTGGTTATCCATGGTTTAAAGATAGGATTACTGGTTTCCCTTGGATCCGTTCATTGTCTGAAAGAAGTGCATTACTCCAAGAGAAGTGGAACAAAAAATTAAAAATTGAAGCCTATGCACAACAACTATATACACAAACAATAGCTGAAGTTCCTTTGTTAGATGGAGAAGGTCTAGCAGAGGCAAAGCATCGCGAAATGTCCTACTTAAATATGCTATGGTTTATGCAAACATTATTAGAGCGGAAGGATCGTATGAGTATGGGGGCAAGTTTAGAGGTACGTGTCCCTTTTGCAGATCATCGGCTTGTAGAATATGCCTGGAATATTCCGTGGGAAATGAAGAATTTGGATGGAATAGAAAAAGGATTACTTCGAAAATCAATGGCACATCTATTGCCGAATGAAGTGTTATATCGTAAAAAAAATCCTTATCCCAAAACATATCATCCTGTCTATACAGCAGGAGTGCAAAAATGGTTGAAGGAAATTCTGCATGATAAAAATTCAATTTTGCATGAACTATTTGAACGACAAAAGCTTGCGGAGTTAATTGAATCGGGAGGTAGCTCTTTTAAGGTTCCATGGTATGGGCAATTAATGGCAGGTCCCCAGCTTTTAGCTTATCTAGGGCAAATTCATACTTGGTTTGAGCATTATCAAATTCAATTAATTGAGACTTAATATAAAACGCCCCATCTACATAGATGGGGCGTTTTTTTGTATACTCCAGCAATCCATCAACTGCTCAATGGATGATTCGATTGCTTGTACAGGAATCCCTCCAAAACCTAATAAAAATTGAGCTTGTGAAGATTCATAATCATCTAGTCTATAGGCTGATAATGGATAAATACCGATCTCTGCTTGAGAGGCGAGCTGTTGTAATTGTTTTTCTGAGAATGTGTGTTCAACCTCTAATAAAATATGCATACCCGCTTGTTCACCAGTAATGTTAATGGATGATGAATATTTTTCTAAAATAGAAGTTAGTTTATCATGTTTTTTACGATAAATTTTACGCATACGATTGAGATGCTTTGCAAAATGCCCATCACCCATAAAATTTGCCACAATATGCTGATCAAAACGAGGCACAGTTGATGAGTAATAATTAAAGACATCGTTATAAGTAGCAAGTAGCTTAGGTGGAAGTACAAAATAAGCTACTCGCAAGGATGGCATTAAAGATTTGGTAAAAGTACTCATGTAAATAACTTTATCGTTTCGATCTAATGCGTGTAGGGCAGGAATTGGTTTTCCAGCATAACGAAATTCCGAATCATAATCATCCTCAATAATATAACGAGATGTGCTTTGTGCCGCCCAATTTAAAGCCTGTGCTCGTCTTGTAGCAGATAATACAGCTCCAGTTGGGAACTGATGTGAGGGTGTAATATACACAACATTAGCATCTGTTTTTTCAAGATCATGAATAATTATGCCCTCTTCATCAACTGCAATTGGGTAAACTTTTCGTTTATGCTGGGAAAACATTCGATGGACGGCAGGGTATCCTGGGTTTTCTAATGCAAAGCTGGTGTCCTCACTAAAAAGACGGAGAATCATAGGGAGGAGCTGCTCCGTCCCTGAACCAATAACAATTTGTTCAGGGTGGCATACAACACCACGGGATTGATATAAATAATTAGCAATCTCTGTGCGTAAAGGCAGTTCACCTTGTGGTTCCCCTGTTAATAATAGCTCCTTTGAGGTATCGTCAAAAAGCTCTTTTGCATACTTTCTCCATGTTTGAAATGGAAAAGCATCGATATCAATAGATCCAGGATTAAAATCGATTTTGTAAGACTTTTTCTTAGGATATTCATTAATGGACGCCATAGTATCTTGTTGAATGTAAGGCAGTTCATCTATTTCTTCTACAAAATAGCCAATACGTGATTTGGACATAATATAGCCTTCAGCTAATAGCTGAGCATAGGCAATTTCAATTGTTGTTTGGGAAATGTTTAAAAAATCAGCTAATTTTCTTTTTGAAGGCAGTTTTTCTCCTACAGTTATTTTCTTAGAAATAATAGCTTCTTTAATACCGTTATAAAGCTGATCATAAAGCGGTTTATCACTATCCCTTTCAAGCTGGAATAAAAGCATATCCATGATCTGGAACCTCCTGACCCTATAAATATTTTAAAAACTGGATATTTTGATATGGTCAATTTCTATTATACTAAACTTCATCATAAAGGTGGAGGTTAGAAAATGAAACGAACAGGTACAGAGCTAGTAAAACGTGGAATGGCAGAAATGCAAAAAGGCGGCGTCATTATGGATGTCATTAATGCAGAGCAAGCAAAAATTGCAGAAGCTGCAGGTGCTGTAGCAGTTATGGCATTAGAAAGAGTACCTTCAGATATTCGGAAAGCAGGTGGCGTTGCACGCATGGCCGATCCTCGGATTGTTGAGGAAGTAATGGGAGCTGTAACTATTCCTGTCATGGCCAAAGCACGTATAGGTCATATTGTTGAAGCACGTGTTTTAGAAGCAATGGGTGTTGATTATATTGATGAAAGTGAAGTTTTAACACCAGCAGATGAAGAATACCATTTATTAAAAAGTGAATACACAGTACCGTTTGTGTGTGGCTGTCGTGATTTAGGGGAGGCAGCCCGTCGTATCGGGGAAGGTGCCTCGATGTTACGGACAAAAGGTGAACCAGGAACAGGGAATATTGTGGAGGCAGTTCGCCATATTCGTAAAGTAAATGCACAGGTTCGTAAAGTCGTAGGAATGACAGAGGATGAATTAATGACAGAGGCGAAATTACTAGGAGCTCCTTTCGAGTTATTAAGAGAAATTAAACGTCTTGGTCGTTTACCAGTAGTAAACTTCGCAGCAGGAGGAGTGGCGACGCCTGCTGATGCAGCCTTAATGATGGAACTTGGAGCTGATGGCGTTTTCGTTGGTTCAGGTATTTTTAAATCTGAGAAGCCAGAAAAATTTGCACGTGCCATTGTAGAGGCGACTACTCATTATAAAGACTATAAGCTTATTGCGGAAATATCAAAAGAGCTCGGCGTGCCAATGAAGGGGATTGATATTGCACAACTTGGACACAACGAGCGTATGCAAGAGCGAGGTTGGTAGCATGAAGCGAATTGGTGTATTAGCATTACAAGGAGCAGTTTGTGAGCATATACAAATGTTAGAGGCTCTTGGTTGCGAAGCAATTCAAGTAAAACAAAGAAAGGATTTAGGAAACCTAGATGGACTTGTGTTACCAGGTGGAGAAAGCACAACAATGAGAAAATTGCTGGATCGATTTGATCTACTGGAGCCAATTCGTGGACTTGCACAGCAAGGATTACCGATGCTTGGTACATGTGCGGGATTAATTTTATTAGCCAAGGATCTAATTGAAGATGAACCACATTTGGCTGTGATGGACGTGACTGTAGCAAGAAACTCATATGGACGTCAGGTGGATAGCTTCGAAGTACAACTAGATATTCCTAAAGTAGGTATAGGGATTCCAGCGGTATTTATTCGTGCACCTCATATTGAAGCGGTAGGTAAAGGTGTTGAAATTCTTGCACAACATGAAGGGAAAATAATCTTGGCACAAGATGGCCATATATTGGGTTGTTCGTTTCATCCCGAATTAACAGAGGATACACGAATTATTGAATATTTTGTATCCTCTATGGTATGACTTGCAAAATTTGTTTTCATATAGTACAGTATGGTTAAATTTTAAATAACTGAACACGATGATGGGAAGTAGTAGCAAGCACGTTTTTTTTAGAGAGTCAGCGGTTGGTGGAAGCTGATAAAAGCACTTGTGAATCCGTCCTGGAGTTGCACAGTCGAAGTGAATGAAGTAGGCTGTAGCCGGCTGAAATGCCGTTATGAAATAAGTGGATTAGGCAGAAGTATGTCTAGTCAATTAGGGTGGCAACGCGGGTAGCTCTCGTCCCTTTTTAGGGATGAGGGCTTTTTTGTGTTCATTTCGCTGCAACAATTATCCATCATGAAGAAACTATTGGAGGTATGAAGATGTTAGATATTAAACGCGTACGTGAGAATTTCACGGAAATTAAAGAGATGTTATTAACACGTAATGAGGACTTGGGAAATTTAGATGACTTTGAAGACTTAGATGCAAAACGTCGTGAATTAATTGCCAAAACAGAAGAATTAAAAGCGGAACGCAATAAAGTATCTGAACAAATCTCAGTTATGAAACGTAACAAAGAAAATGCTGATGAAGTCATTGCTCGTATGCGTCAGGTTGGCGATGAAATTAAAGAATTAGATGTACAATTAAATGATGTGGAAGAACGCTTTAAAGATATGATGATGCGTTTACCAAACATCCCACATGAATCTGTACCAGTAGGCACAACAGAGGACGACAATGTTGAGGAATATACATGGGGTGAAATTCCGACATTTGATTTTGATATTAAAGCACACTGGGACCTTGCTACGGATTTAAAAATTGTAGACTTTGAACGCGGCGCGAAAGTAACAGGTAGCCGTTTCTTATTCTATCGTGGTCTTGGTGCTCGTTTAGAAAGGGCATTAATGTCATTCATGATGGATTTACATGCAGAGGAGCATGGTTACGAGGAAATGCTACCACCTGTCATTGTTAATCGTGATAGCCTAACAGGTACAGGGCAACTTCCGAAATTTGAGGAAGATGTATTCAAATTAGAGGAAACAGATTATTTCATGATTCCAACTGCAGAAGTACCAGTAACGAACTTCTATCGAGATGAGATTTTACCGGCTGAAGCTTTACCACAAGGCTTTGCAGCGTATAGTGCATGCTTCCGTTCAGAAGCGGGTTCAGCAGGCCGTGATACACGTGGTTTAATTCGTCAACACCAGTTCAATAAAGTAGAATTAGTACGTTTTGTAAAACCAGAGGAGTCATACGAACAATTAGAGCTATTAACAAGTCATGCAGAAAAAGTATTACAATTATTAGGCTTACCATATCGTAAGTTAAAAATGTGTACAGCTGATTTAGGTTTTACTGCAGCGAAAAAATATGATTTAGAAGTTTGGATTCCTGCACAAAACATGTACCGTGAAATTTCTTCTTGCTCTAACTTTGAGGATTTTCAGGCACGACGAGCAAATATCCGCTTCCGTCGTGAGCCAAATGCTAAACCAGAATATGTGCACACATTAAACGGTTCAGGTCTTGCCATTGGCCGTACAGTTGCTGCTATTCTAGAAAACTACCAACAAGCTGATGGCAGCGTAGTACTTCCTGAAGTTTTAAGAACTTATATGGGCGGTAAAGAAGTAATCGCACCAAAATAAACAACAGATAAAGCTATTTTAGACAATTCCTTTATGGATGTTCTAAAATAGCTTTTTTGTGTTGCAAAAATTGAAATCTCTCATAATTTTTGAAAATTCGTTATAATGGGTAATATTCATGGGGACAAGGGGGAGAAATTCATGGAATTGCAACAATTTGCACAGGCTTTCAGTGAATTTGATAATGTTTTAATTACAGATGATAAAGGCTGTGCAATCTTTTATGACTTAGCAGATTTAAATATATTATTGGAAATCGGCTTAACACCAGATGAATTTTTTCAAAGCACTGTGACTGATAATTATCAAAATTTATCACCTGAGACAAGTACTGTCTTTCAAGTCATACAAACAGGGCAGCCAGTTTTATACTATGAACAACAACTTACAACATTAAACGGATTTAGTTATTTATCACTGAGTTCGACCTATCCCATTATGGAGCATGGAAAAGTCATTGGTGCCATTGAATTTTCAAAACATTTTTATGAAACTAAGCAAATTAAATACTTAGATAATTTCCTGGGACATAAATTATATCGAGATAATCATACGACCTACCGTTTGGAGGATTACATTACGACAAACGCCGAAATGAAAACTCAACTTGAAAAGGCACGTCGTAGTGCTCAAAAAAGTGCACCAGTTTTACTAACTGGGGAAACTGGAACTGGGAAAGATATTATCGCACAAGGCATACACAATGAAAGTGAACGCTATACAAAGCCGTTTATTACTTTGAACTGCTCAACATTAACAGAGGATAATATATTTACTCAGCTATATGGCTCGGACAATGAAGCAAAAAGTGGAAAGTTACAGGAGGCTAATGGTGGGACGTTATTCATTGACCACCTTAATTTATTGGATATCTCTTTGCAGGCGAAACTTTTACATGCGGTAGATATAAAAGTGTTAAATGGTGAGCCCTTAGATATACGGTATATTACTACTGTCAATGAAGATGTAGATAAACTATTAGCTGAAAAAAGGCTACGTGAGGATTTATTTTATCGCTTAAATGTTCTCCAAATTGATTTGCCACCGCTAAGATTAAGGAAGGAAGATATTCCAATTATCCTTGATTTTTATATACAATTTTACAATGAACATACACTACAGAAAAATGTAAGCTATCGTAATGAAGTAATTCAATTATTTTATGCCTATCATTGGCCGGGGAATGTACGAGAACTAAAAAGTGTTTAAAATATGAATTGTTGTAAAAAAAATTTTACAAAAAGGGGATAAAAATTTATCTCCTTTTTTCGTGTTCTTAAATTTTTTATTATTTAGATAAATCTTCTGTAAACGATTATAAAGGGGTTGAGGATATGTCTAAAGTTATACAGCATACGATAATCGTGGGGCTAGCCTTATTCGCTATATTTTTTGGTGCTGGGAATTTAATATTTCCGCCATCCATAGGAAATAGTGCAGGGGAATCTTGGATTTCCGCTTTGATGGGCTTTAGCTTAACGGGTGTTATTTTACCTGTGCTTGCGGTGTATGCAATTTATAATACTGGGGGAACTGTGGAAGCGCTCACAAGACCAATTGGAAATTGGTTTTATAAAGCCTTTAATACGGTCATGATGGTTTGTATTGGGATGGTTGTCACAATACCGAGGATGTCAGCGACAACTCATGAATTAGGGGTATCCCAAATTATTCCGAGCGTCCCTTTAATTGTGTCAGTATTAGCATTTTTCGCGATTTGCTTTTATTTTGCGATGGACCAATCAAATGTTATCGATAAGATTGGGAAATGGTTGACGCCTGTTCTTGTTCTTATCCTTATCATCCTCATTGGTAAAGGAGTACTAGACCCAATAGGAGGGGCAATTAATACAGGAGCAGAAAGGGTTTTTGCCAACTCCATAATAGCAGCCTATCAAACAGGAGATGTGGGAACAGGTATTCTTTGTGCTCCAATCTTTTTAGCAGCAATAGTTGGCTATGGCTATAAAGGGAAACAATCTAAAAAGGTCGCGCTTGGTGGAATGGCTATTGCTGCAATAGGGTTAATTGCAGTATATGGTGGCCTACTTTATTTAGGGGCTACAAGTAGTGGTATCATCACCAATCCTGGCAGTGATACAGAACTATTAGCGGGCATTGCCTTTAGTGTCATTGGTAATTTGGGGAAAGCGTTACTAGCTATATGTGTTGTTTTTGCCTGCTTAACATCAGCGATTGGCGTCATGGTCATATCATCACAGTTTTTAAATGAACTAACAAAAGAGAAACTTGGCTATAGAATGTGGGTCTTTATTATGTGTGTAGTAGGCGCAACTATTGGCTCCTTAGGTGTAGGTGCTATCGTCGAAATTACATTGCCGATTTTCTTGGTAATTTATCCAGTCATTATTGTACTTGTGCTACTGGGAGCCTGTGATCGTTTTGTACCGAATGCAGGAGCCTATAAAGGAACGGTACTATTTGCATTTCTAGTAAGTGTCGTTGAAACATTTGCTAGCTATGAAATTACAATACCTGGTGTGACACAGTTGGTCATGCATTTACCATTGCAGTCTAGTGGATTTGCTTGGATTATGCCATCTATTGTTGGCTTTATTATCGGTACTATTTTGCATAAGGTGCTGAAAGCAGAAGATCCTGAAAAATCTACTTTTGGTATGGAAGAAATAGGAGTTGAAAAATGATGAAAATTATTTGTAACGCAAAGATTTATACGGCAGATACTAATCAGCCATCAGCGACGGCTATGGTAATTGAAGGAGGAACTGTACTTTGGATTGGACAACAAGAAGATTTACCTCCCTATCATGGAGAAATAATAGATGTACAAGGAAAGGTCGTTATTCCTGGGATAATTGACGCTCATATGCATCCGATCATGTTAGCGGATGTTTTGGAACAATTGGCTTGTTTACCTCCATATATTTATTCTATTGAGGATATAATTAATGCACTAGCAAATTATGATGCAAGTCAGCGGGGATGGCTATTAGGCTGGGGCTATGATGAAGGGAAACTAAAGGAAAGAAGAGCGCCTTTAAAAGAGGACTTAGACCGTGTCTCTACAGAGTTACCTGTCATTGTTATGCGTACATGTGGTCATATCTTATCGGTCAATAGTAAAGCATTAGCAATCGCAGGTATTACAAAGGATACGCTTGATCCACAGGGTGGACAAATCGATCGGGATGAAGATGGAGAACCTACAGGCGTACTGCGTGAAAATGCACGTAATTTAGTACTACAGCATTTACCTACACCCTCTGAAGAAGAGATTGTCAAAAGGCTGCTAAGGCTATCACAAACTTTGGCATCCTATGGTGTAACAAGTATTACAGAACTAATGGCCACTGTAGCACCAATTGATTATTTAGGCCTGTATCGTAAAGCACGAGAGAAAGGCTTTAAGCAACGCGTAGCAGCTTATTATATCTGGGAGGATATTCAACGATATGAGCTGTTAACAGCAAATACTATTGATCGTTCTGCAGGAGCCTATATCGGAGGTATCAAGCTATTTTCAGATGGTAGTGTTTCAGGCCGTACAGCACTTGTTTCTGAGCCATTTTTGGGAAGTGATGAAAAAGGTATAGCGATGACTTCGAAAGAGGAGCTGCTAGCGGCGGCTGCGGTAGCAAAAGAATATGGTATTCAATTAGTGGTTCATGCAATGGGGGACAGAGCCATTGATCTAATTGTCGACACATTTTATGAGGAAAAGGCTTGGTTAACAGATGCACCGTCTGTTCGTATTGAGCATGCAGCCATGCCATCTAAAAGTGCCTTGCAAAAAGCTGCTGAATGGGGGATAGGCTTTGTGCCACAACCCATCTTCTTATTTTGTGAAATTGAGAGTTATTTAGAGAATCTAGGGCTTGAAAAAACACAGACATTGTATGGTGTACAAACATTTCTACAGAGGGGTATTGCGACAGCGCTCTCTTCAGATGCGCCTGCTACATCATGGGCAGAAGCGGCTAATCCCTTTGTGACGATACAAGCAGCTGTTACACGAAGAGCCTATGATGGCACAGATTTAGGCGCCTCAGAAAAAATCTCTGTAGAGGAGGCATTACAGCTATACACAGTTGATGCCAAGACGATGATTCGTATGGAGAACGTTGGTCAGTTAAAAGAGGGCTATGAAGCTAATTTTGTTGTACTAACAGACGATTTGCTGACGCTTTCACATAACCAGCTTATGCATGTAAAACCATTCGCTACATATATCGAAGGAGAATGTGTTTTTACACAATCCACTATTCAAGCTCAATAAATTAGATGAAGATGGTCGCTGCTACGACACATTTCATATATATCGCTATTCCCTTAAATATAAAAGGAAGGTGTCTCATGAGGAGGCACCTTCTTTAATGACCATTTATATCGTTGGAAGCTAATCGTGCTTTTTTCTCAGCTTTTTTACGATCTCTTAATGCCTTAAAAAAGTCTGTTAAAATTTGACCACATTCCTCGGCTAAAATCCCTTCTGTTACATCACATGCATGATTAAAGCGTTCATCATTTAATAAATGGTAAAGAGAATCTACACAGCCAGCTTTTTGATCTCTTGCCCCATAAACAACTCGAGGTACACGTGATTGGAGAATGGCCCCTGCACACATTGGACAAGGCTCCAATGTAACATAAAGAGTAGTATCCTCCAGTCGCCAACTCCCTATTTTTTTGCAGGCTTCTTGAATCACTAACAACTCCGCATGTGTTGTAGCATTTTGCGTTGTTTCTCTTAAATTATGCGCACGTGCAATGATTTTTCCTTCATAAACAAGTACTGCACCAATTGGTACTTCCCCAAGTAAGGCAGCCTGTTGAGCTTCCTCTAAGGCTTGTTTCATAAATAAACGATCTGCGTCAAAAATATCCACTCATATCTCTCCTTAACAGTAGTGTAGCGTGCTGAATTGGTAATTGCTACTGTTAACTTCTTTTCGGATGTTATATTCATCTATAATCATCGCAGCCATGCGTAAACGCTTCCCCTGTAATATGTCGAAGCATAAATACTTGTTGACATTCCTTATATATCCATATATATTTATATATGAACACATGCTCATATATAAATATTGAAGAATGGGGTAAACTTCTATGGATGAAAAATTAAACAGTTCAGAAATGCAAAAAAATATTGATCAGCATTTAGATGAAGAGACATTATTTGTAGTATCTCAGACTTTTAAAGCATTGAGTGATCCAACACGAATTCGTATTTTAAACTTACTTTGTTCAGATGAACATTCTGTTAATGATATTGCAGAAATTTTAGATTTAGGCCAATCAACCGTTTCCCACCAATTACGCTTTCTTAAAAATTTAAGATTGGTGAAATTTAGGAGAGAGGGAACAACCTTATATTATTCTAAGGACGATGATCACATTATGAATTTATTGAAGCAGGCCATTGAGCATGCGGCTCATAACTAAAATGAAATGGGGGAATAACAATGGGACATCAACACGACCATGGCCATGATCATACACATGGTGCAAATAAAAAGGTATTATTACTGTCGTTTATTATTATTACAGGGTATATGGTAGTGGAAGCCATTGGTGGCTTTTTAACAAATAGTTTGGCTCTTTTATCAGATGCAGGGCATATGTTAAGTGACTCTATCTCTTTAGGTATAGCGATGTTAGCTTTTATGTTTGGGGAAAAAGCTGCAAGCTATAGTAAAACATACGGCTATAAACGATTTGAGATTTTAGCTGCAGTACTGAATGGTATTACATTAATAGGAATCGCATTATTTATTTTCTATGAAGCAATTGAACGATTTACAAACCCACCAGAAGTAGCTACAACTGGAATGCTTATAATTAGTATAATTGGTTTGTTCGTTAACATTTTAGTTGCCTGGATTATGATGCGTGGAAGTGATACAAAGGATAATTTAAATATGCGCGGAGCATTTTTACATGTACTAAGTGATATGCTAGGGTCTGTAGGCGCTATTGTTGCGGCACTATTAATTATGTTTTTTGGCTGGGGCTGGGCAGATCCTCTTGCAAGCGTTATTGTTGCATTATTGGTCGTACGAAGTGGCTACCATGTCACGAAAGCCTCCATTCATGTCTTAATGGAGGGGACACCTTCAAATGTAGATGTTCAGGAGATTATTCAGTTAATAGAACAGACTGATGGAATAGAAAGTATCCACGATTTACACATCTGGACAATTACTAGTGGAACGAATGCATTATCCTGTCATGCGGTTGTCAATGATCAATTGAAAATAGCTGAGAGTGAGCATATCTTGCGGAAAATTGAACATAATCTTCAACATAAGGGCATTAAGCATGCAACAATTCAATTAGAAACATCCTTACATCGACATGATAATTCTATTTTATGTAAATTAGAAAATGACCATGAACATCATCATGATGATAAATAAAATTTTTTATGATTTGCATACCCTTCTTGGGTATAGTATGATAATTACAAATAGGAGGTGTAGTGAATGGAGGAGACAGTAAAAGAGGATGCTTGTCATACAGAGGAAGCTACGTCTTGCCGAAAAAGTCATCACCCTGAGCGTGTGAAAAAGGATTTAACAACTCGCTTAAATCGAATTGAAGGTCAGATTCGTGGTATTAAGGGAATGATTGATAAAGACGTTTACTGTGATGATATTATTACGCAACTATCAGCTACACAATCTGCATTAAATAGTGTGGCAAAAATATTATTAGAAGGTCATTTAAAGGGCTGTGTTGTGGATCGTCTATCAGAAGGCGATGAAGCAGTATTAGATGAGTTAGTCATAACGATTCAAAAGTTAATGAAAAAATAGATTGAAAACATACAAAAGGAGAGATTTAATTATGCAAAACGTAACATTAAACGTACAAGGAATGTCATGTGGTCATTGTGTAAATGCTGTGGAAAAAAGTGTTGGTGCTCTAGCTGGTGTTGAACAAGTAAAAGTTAATTTAGCAGATGGTTTAGTGGATATTGCATTTGATGATACACAAGTATCACTTGACCAAATTAAAGAAACAATTGATGACCAAGGATATGACGTAAAATAATAATTGTAGAGTGCTCCAGTAGCACTCTCTTATTTTCAAAAAAATATACCCCCTGTTGGTATAAGGAGAGGTGAATGGTAAATGAGTTCTGCTAGTAAAGAAGCTAATTTGCAAATTACGGGTATGACGTGTGCAGCCTGTGCCACTCGTATAGAAAAAGGTTTAAATAAAATGGATGGTGTAGAACATGCAACAGTAAATTTAGCACTTGAAAAATCATCTATTAAATATGACCCAACTAAACTAAGTGAAGCAGATTTTGAAAGGAAAATAGAAGCACTTGGCTATGGTGTTGTTAAACAAAAAGCTGAGCTTGATATTACAGGAATGACATGTGCAGCTTGTGCGACTCGCATTGAAAAAGGGTTAAATAAGCTAAGTGGTATTTCCTCTGCTAATGTTAACTTAGCACTGGAAAAAGCGATGATTGAGTTTAATCCTTCGGAAGTATCCATCGCAGATATCATTACAAAGGTTGAGAAGCTAGGCTATGGGGCACATCAAAAGGCAGATGAACAGGAAACCGTAGATCATCGCGAAAAAGCAATTAAACAGCAACAACATAAATTTATTTTATCGGCTATTCTTTCATTACCACTGCTTTGGACGATGGTTGGTCATTTTTCCTTTACATCATTTTTATATGTTCCAGAATTTCTAATGAATCCATGGGTCCAAATGGTATTGGCTACGCCTGTGCAATTTATTATTGGTAAACAATTTTATGTAGGGGCATATAAAGCATTACGCAATGGTAGTGCAAATATGGATGTGCTTGTTGTTATGGGGACTTCAGCGGCCTATTTCTATAGTGTCTATCAAGCGATTGTAACGATAGGATCACATCATGGTCCACATCTTTATTTTGAAACCAGCGCTGTATTAATTACACTTATTTTATTAGGTAAATTATTTGAGGCAAAGGCAAAAGGACGTTCATCTGAAGCCATAAAAAAACTAATGGGACTTCAAGCAAAGACAGCTATCGTTGTACGTGACGGTATAGAAAAGGAGGTCCCATTAGAGGAAGTTATCATTGGCGATGTTATTTTAGTGAAACCAGGTGAAAAAATTCCTGTAGATGGTGAGGTAATAGAGGGGACAACAGCTGTTGATGAATCGATGTTAACAGGAGAGAGTCTACCAGTTGATAAAAAGCAAGGTGATCAATTATTTGGCTCAACTATTAACAAAAATGGTTTTATTAAAATGACTGCAACAAAGGTTGGTCGTGATACAGCATTGGCACAAATTATTAAAGTGGTCGAAGATGCTCAAGGATCGAAAGCACCTATTCAACGTTTAGCAGATCAGATTTCGGGAATTTTCGTACCTATTGTAGTTGGCATAGCCATTGTAACCTTTTTCATTTGGATTATTTGGGTCCGTCCAGGGGAATTTACACCTGCTTTAGAGGTATTAATCGCAGTTCTTGTTATTGCTTGTCCATGTGCACTTGGGTTAGCAACACCAACTTCAATAATGGCAGGCTCTGGACGTGCAGCTGAGTTTGGTATTTTATTTAAAGGTGGAGAACATTTAGAGCAAACACAAGGCATAGATACAGTTGTTGTAGATAAAACAGGAACAGTGACACATGGTAAACCCGAGCTTACAGATGTTCTGTTAGCACCAGAGCAAGATGAAGCACGCTTTTTATCCTTAATCGGGGCAGCAGAGAAGCAGTCAGAGCATCCACTAGCAGAAGCCATTGTTCAAGGCATAGAAAAACGCGGCATAGCTTTAGGTGACGTTCAATTCTTTGAAGCAATACCGGGTTATGGTGTGCAGGCAACTGTCTCAGGTCAAGGTGTTATCATTGGCACACGTAAATTAATGCAACAATATGGTATTCATATTAATAATATTTTACCAACAATGGAGCAACTAGAACGAAATGGTAAGACAGCCATGTTAGCAGCCATCAATGGGCAATATGCAGGTTTAGTAGCTGTGGCTGATACCGTGAAAGATACATCAAAAGAAGCTATTCGTCGTTTACAGGATATGGATATTACGGTCATCATGATGACTGGTGATAACGAGCGTACTGCTCAAGCAATTGGAACAGAGGTAGGCGTGAATCATGTTATTGCAGAAGTCTTACCAGAAGGTAAAGCTGATGAAGTGAAAAAACTTCAAGCCCAAGGGAAAAAAGTGGCGATGGTAGGTGATGGTATTAATGACGCACCTGCCTTAGCAACAGCGAATATTGGGATGGCAATTGGTACAGGGACAGATGTGGCAATGGAAGCAGCCGATATTACGCTTATTCGTGGAGATTTAAATAGTATCGCGGATGCCATTCTAATGAGTAGAAAAACAATGCGTAATATTAAACAAAATCTATTTTGGGCATTTGCTTATAATACATTAGGTATTCCAATTGCTGCACTCGGTCTGCTTGCGCCATGGGTAGCAGGCGCAGCGATGGCCTTTAGTTCAGTTTCGGTCGTATTAAATGCACTTCGTTTACAACGAGTGAAATTATAAGTTGGTATAAAAGGCATCGGGAAGTAGATTCTCGATGTCTTTTTTCTATGTCACTAAGAAGAATACCCCAGGTAAATTTACTAGAACAATAGGTTGATTCTGTTTTTCATTTTCCTACTATGATAAAATGAAAGGCACTGATTCATTTTATGTAGGACACAATGATCGAATCCATAGAACAAAAGGAGGAGCTTCTGGTGACGGTTCCATTTGTTACGGTAGAAGGTCCGATTGGTGTTGGTAAAACCTCTTTATCGAAAGAGATAGCAGCGACATTTAATTACCATCTATTAAAAGAAATTGTAGACGAAAACCCTTTTTTAAATAAGTTTTATGAAGACATTGAAGAGTGGAGTTTCCAAACGGAAATGTTCTTCCTTTGTAATCGCTATAAGCAACTAACCGATATTAAAAAATTTCGTTTAACACATGCCAAACCTGTTGTAGCAGACTATAATATTTTTAAAAATTTAATATTTGCGAAGCGTACATTGGCACCAACTGAATACGAGAAGTATGAGGAGATCTATAGAATTTTAACGAAAGACATGCCTGTTCCAAATGTAGTGGTTTATTTACATGCCAGTGTTGAGACATTAATGAAGCGTATCGCCATGCGAGGGCGAGAGTTTGAAAAGATGATTTCACGTGATTACATGGAGCAGCTTGTGGCCGACTATCATTCTTTTATCGAGCATTTTGAGAGCATGCATCCCGAAATTCCAGTTATTCGATTTAATGGAGATCAGCTTGATTTTGTAAAAAATCCAAATGATTTAAATCATGTTTTAAAAATAATTAAAGATACGTTACAACAAAGGAGTTTGCAATAATGAATTTAAGAGAGAAGTACGATATTCCACCACAAACGGTTATTACGATTGCTGGTACTGTTGGGGTAGGAAAATCGACGATGACAAAGGCTTTAGCAGAGGCACTGAACTTTCGTACCTCGTTCGAGAAAGTAGACACAAATCCATACCTTGATAAATTTTATGAGGACTTTGAAAAATGGAGCTTTCATTTACAGGTCTATTTTTTAGCAGAGCGTTTTAAAGAACAGAAGCGTATTTTTGAATATGGTGGAGGATTTGTACAAGATCGTTCTATTTATGAGGATACTGGCATTTTTGCTAAGATGCATTATGATAAAGGAACAATGAGCCCAACAGATTATGAGACTTATACAAATTTGTTTGATGCAATGGTAATGACACCTTATTTCCCACATCCAGATTTGCTTGTCTATCTTGAAGGACCTATTGATGCAGTTATTGGACGTATTCAAGAGCGTGGACGTACAATGGAGCAACAAACACCGAATGATTATTGGATAGAAATGCATGAACGCTATGAAAATTGGATAAATAATTTTAATTCCTGTCCAGTTCTACGTTTAGATATTAATGATTATGATTTATTAAAAAATCCTGATGCCATTGAATCAATTGTAAGCCGTATCAGTCATATGCTAAAACAAACAAGCCATTTACGAAAATAAAAGTAAAATAAATGACCAAAAAACGTGAGACAATATATAGCCGATTGTTTCACGTTTTTTGAATAGGAGGGATTATTATAAGAATCGCAGTGTATTGCGGATCCGGTTTGGGTAAAAGCCCTATTTATGCAGAGAAAGCGGCTGAGCTTGGTACAGCACTGGCAAAAAACGGTCACGGGGTTGTCTATGGTGGTTCTAAAACAGGCCTAATGGGGAAGGTGGCCGATGCTGTTTTAGCAGCTGGAGGAGAAGTGATTGGTGTGATGCCAACACATTTACAAAAGCGTGAATTGGCACATGCCTCATTAACAGAAATTCATATCGTAGACTCTATGCATATTCGTAAAGCTAAAATGGCCGAGTTAGCAGATGCTTTTATTGCTCTGCCAGGTGGCGCAGGGACTTTAGATGAATATTTTGAGGTATTTACTTGGGCTCAGATTGGACTTCATACAAAACCTGTCATTTTATATAATGTCCATGGATTCTATGATGCACTTCTACAGCATTTTAAAACAATGCTAGAGGAAGGCTTTATACGTGCAGAGCAAAAGAAGTTCTTACGTGTAGCGGCTACCTCTGAAGGGATTTTACGTTTATTAAAAAAACATGGATGAACTCTCTCCATGTTTTTTATCTTGATGCAGCAGGTGCACTAACATCCGCTGCAATTACACTGAGGCATAATTAATGTAATATAAAAGTAAAATAATTAAATTTTAAGTAAAAAATTAGTAATGGATGGGGTGTTCTTTATGCATAGTGTAGAGGCTCAAGTAACCGATGATTTAGTAGTACAGGCTATTGAACGCAATATAGCCATTATCCGCTTCGATATGGATAGAAGAGTGGCGTATGTCAATGAACTATTTGCTCAAACATTGGGCTATACAGTGCAGGAAATGCTAGGAAAACATCATAAAGACTTTTGTTTGCCTGATTTCATTAATAGTATGGAGTACGATAAATTTTGGCGCAACCTAACGGCAGGAAACAGCTATCAGGACAAAATAGAAAGAATTGATGCTAGAGGTAATATAATTTGGCTGGAAGCGACATATATGCCTGTCTTCGCAAATAATACAAGAAAAGTAATAGGTGTATCCAAAATAGCTACCAATATCACTGAACGGCAACATGAGATTGTTAGTGTTGCTGACAAGTTGAAGGGCATGTCTAATAAGCTTTACCAGCGTTCAGAGGCGGGCATTCAAAATAGCCAAGATCTACTAGAAACCATTAAAGTAGTTTCAAAGGAATCAAATGAAAATGTAAGTAATCTTGTGCAACTTCAGAAACAAGCAGATTCTATTAAAGGAATAGTCAAGACTGTACAAGAAATTGCCTCACAAACTAATTTATTAGCATTAAATGCAGCTATTGAAGCCGCTAGGGCTGGAGAATATGGTAGAGGTTTTGATGTAGTAGCGAAAGAGGTACGCAAGCTTTCTGTAAGAGTTGAACAATCTATTTCAGAAGTGAAGGATAATGTAGAGGGCATTGAGCGAGAAATTGGTCAGGTGACTGATAGTATTACAAAAATAGCAGAAAAAATAGATAAAACAAATGAACAAATTACTGTCACAGCGAAAGACTTTAGTGAAATAGCGTCTGCTGCTGAAGCCTTAGACGAGCAATCAAAGCAATTTATTGAAATTATTTAATTCTACTAATGACTACTATTTTCGAGATATATTGAAATAGGATATATTTTTTATTTACAATACTAGTGTAAGTCATTAATCACAATAGGGGTGTTATGTATGACAAAAGTGGAAGTAAGCTTTCAGCATTTACCAACAACAGCTATTTCAGATGCAACTGGCGGGCATACCAATGTGCGAAGTGATATTAAGCCGTTAGCAGACCATTTTAAAGTTGCTGGGCGAGCTGTAACTGTACGTTTACCAGATGGTGAAAATGGGGCAGTTTTGGAAGCAATTAGGGCTGCAAATGAAGGGGATATTTTAGTCATTGATGCAAAAGGAAATACAAACCGAGCTGTTGCTGGAGATTTTGTAATCTCCTTAGCAAAAGGGATAGGTGTACAGGGTTTTGTTGTGGATGGCGTAGTCCGCGATATTGCAGCAATTCGTGAATTAAATTTCCCTGTATTTTCGTTAGGCACTACTGTAGCAGCAGGCAATAAAAACGGCGGTGGTCAAGTAAATGTACCGATCGCCATTGGAGGAGTTACGGTTCATCCTGGTGATTATATTATTGGGGATGTGGATGGTGTAGTTGTTGTGCCACAACAGGATGCTGAAAAAATTGTTGTAGCAGCAGAGGCTAAGCTTGAAAAAGATGAAAAACGCGCTCAAGAAGCACATGCCAATGGAAAAGAATCAATTATCGCTTATTTAGATAAAGTGTTAGCAAAATAAAAAAACCCTCACGATGAAGTGACCCCTAAAAGTTAGACACGGTTATTTGATTTAGGCTGCTTGGGTAAACTGAGTTCGGTATTGTACCGGACTCAGTTTTAATTTTGCCTTAATTCGTTTCGTGTTGTAATACGTTATATA
>NZ_JAVGCX010000030.1:0-17889 GCF_052928325.1 Lysinibacillus sp. BSL11
TTGTTGGTGGGGTGTTAAAAAGTTCTTAGTCATAGTAGTGGCTCCGAATCTTGTTTTTTTCAATTATAAACAAAAATGCCCTATAAGATGACCTTTTTCAAGTGTCTATCTTATAGGGTACAGTTTAATTCAGTGACCTTTTCCCCTATTCGCTAGACACGCTTATTGAAATAAGGAAGCTGCTCAACGAATGCCTTCGTATCATCATCTCCATATTCATGAACAAGTGCATAGATTTTCATTAATCTTTTATCTATTTCATCATTTTCTCTATCTAGGTGATACTGTAAATACGGTAACTGTGCACGCCATGCATTCGAAATTTCCAACAGTTGCATTTGCTGAAAGATTCTCTCAAACACATCTAATGCTTGTCGATCTACATTGAGTTCGAAATTCCATGGGCCTGCATATGGGTTGGTATAATACGTTCTATTGGCAAGTGAAAAATATACGCGCTGACGATCCATCTTTACGATTCACTCCTTTTTCCATAGTATGGAGTGATAGGTGTTGTTTTATTCGCTTTTATGTCAAACTTCCTTCACAATTAATAGGACCAGATAATTTATAATAGGTATGATGAATAAAGAACGGAGTGAATACTATGAGTTTAACTACGCTCTTAATAGTCGCAGTTATCATCGTTATTTTAATCACCATTGCGACAATTATCAGTGTCAACCGTGCCTATGCCTTTAAACATACTGTTGATGAAAAACCGAAGCAAAGCTATCATCAAGAGGAAAATTAAATACCATTACTGAATTTGGAGTGAAAGAAATGGGCGTACCTTTACCAATTATCATTATGATTGCGATGATGATGCTAATGTTTGGTGTTTCTGTCATTATCATTATGAAGAAAAAAAATAATATTTTTACACAAACAATTGATCCAAAGCCTGAACAACTTACGTCTCAGCAAAAGGAAGAGCAACGATGAAATACCCCTTTATTTGGCTCATCCAGTTTTATAGAAAATTTATTTCACCTATGACGCCACCTACGTGTCGTTTTCATCCTACCTGTTCTTCTTATGGGCTCGAAGCTTTTCAAAAGCACGGTGCATTCAAAGGCTTCCTCTTAACCATTACACGTATATCCAAATGCCATCCATTTCATCCTGGTGGCTTTGATCCTGTGCCTGAAAAATGGCCTTCGAAAAAGAATTAATTTCGGAGGGCATTTTTTTCTTGTACTTTTTTAAGTTGTGCGTTATCATAATAACTGTTCTAAAAAATAAATCGTAATGATTACTATTTAAGAGAGGTATCTTACTTATATGAAAAAACTATATGTATTACTGTTAGTCGCAGTTCTTGCTTTATTTACTGCCGCTTGTGGAGACAAATCGTCCACATCCCAAAAGACTGAGAAAAAAGATAAATTAAGTATTTATACAACGGTTTATCCGTTAAGCTATTTTGCACAGCGCATTGGTGGAGATTATGTTGAAGTAGCTTCTATATACCCAGCTGGTGCGAATGAACATACCTTCGAGCCAACTCAAAAAGATATGATGAAATTAGCAGATGCTGATATCTTTTTCTATATTGGCTTAGGACTTGAAGGCTTTGTAGAAAACGCTAAAAAAACTTTAGCGAACGAAGATGTCACAATGGTGGCAACTGCTGATGAAGTTTCAGATGAAAAATTAGCTGTAAGCACAGGACATGTTCATGCAGAAGATGAAGAACATGAAGTAGACGCACATGATGAGCATGAGCACGGTACAGCAGAGGACAATCATGAACATGAAGCTGAAGAACATGGACATGATGAGCATGAGCATGGGGATATCGATCCGCATGTTTGGTTATCTCCTACAATTAGTCAAGACTTAGCACTGGCTATTAAAAACACACTAGTTGAAAAAATGCCAGCACAGGAGGCAACTTTTAACACAAATTATGATGCGTTAGTAAAAGAATTGCAGGATTTAGATCAAGATTTCAAAGCAATGACTGACAAAGCACAAAATAAAACATTCTTTGTATCCCATGCTGCATTTGGCTATATTGCAGGTCAATACGGCTTAACTCAAGTGCCGATTGCTGGCTTGAATTCACAAAATGAGCCATCTCAAAAGGAATTAACAAAGATTGTAGACAAAGCAAATGAATTGCACATTCACTATATTTTATTTGAACAAAACGTCTCTTCCAAATTAGCAGAGATTATTCAAAAAGAAGTTGGTGCAGAATCTCTTGTCTTGCATAATTTAAGCGTATTAACAGCTGATGATGAAAAAAATAAAGAAACCTATTTCACATTGATGCAAAAAAATATTCAAACATTAGAAAAAGCTTTAAGCGTTCAATAATATGAGTAAGGAGGTGCCCCTCTATTGGGACACCTCCTTTATTATGACGTATTTTTCTTTTGGCATCCGTTTTTCCGTTCGATAAAAAGACCCTAGCCACTTCATTGTTTTTTGCTTAGTCACATGCTTAGCTTTTGGCTGAAGGACAACAAAAGCCATTATACTACTTTCTACTAGCATAGGTGGCCACTCAGTAAAGTTAAACTGAACTAAATTGTCTTGTTTATTTGTTTTTTGAGTAACAAGCTTCATCGGCTGTTCCACTAATTGTTGTACGGCTAACCGATTTTCTCCGATGATTGATAACCCCATAATTTGATTCAATTGATGTTGTATAGGTGTTGCTAAACTTTGTCTTTTTGTTTCTTCCTGCAAATCTATATATTTCTCGCTTGTTGCAGCAGGGAAACTTGCATAATCCCATGTATGATCTTGTGCTAATTGGCGATCCGACACTAAAAAATATTGATAGCGAACTTCTCCTTTACGATCAGGCAAAGGGTCATCCCATGTCACATCAATATGATACCAAGCATGATCAAGTTTCACTAATACCCAGGCATGTAGCTGTTCTCCTACTTTTCCTGGTACATATTGTACCTCAAAACCCAGCATTTCTAACATTCGATATAGCACTAAAGCATATGCCTGACAGACGCCCTTATTCTCCGTTAATAATGTATATGGAGAATATTGACTTCCTTCTGTTTCCTTAGAGTATTCCGCGGACAATACAATAAAATCATGTGCAGCCTGTAGTTTTTCTATGTCACTTAATCCATGCATAGGTGCAATAATATTTTCCAAAGTTTGCTCGACAAATAACGCCTCTGTTTGTGATAGATGGTACGTAAATGCAAAGGCAATGACAATATTATTGCTATAACCTTCGTACTTCCATTGGAAACTTGAAATATTAGTATAAATATAAGAGTTTTCAATTGCATTTTTAGTAATTTCTGTTAGTTCATCTTTTATCTCGGCTAAGTCACCAGTATAACGAATCGAGAATTCGGATGATAGATGCATAACTTCTTTATTAATGAGAGATTGTAGTGTTTCAATTGAATGAGCTGTTGCTACATCTTCTTTTTCATAGTTTGCAAATACTTGCACATGACTCATTTGTAGAACAAATAATATAATGACAACATTATATATATATTTCCTCATATGAGTCATTCTCCTTTACTAAATAGTTTATGCCTCTCTTTTTTTATTATGTTAATAAATGATTAATTTCATGCTAAAAGTTCAAATAAAAAAGAAGCCTTCCTTTTTAGAAGACTTCTTTCACGAAGTTTTTATTGTAATAATTTCCGTCTCAACAATTTATCCGCACCATTGCGCGGAAGACTGTCTGTAATAATCATTTCTTTAGGCACTTTATATTTAGCAAGTTTCTGTAAACAAAAGGCCTTTAGTTGCTCAACAGATACCTGCTCATTTAACACGATAAAGGCAATGGGTACCTGACCCCATTGTTCATCAGGCATACCGCATACACCCGCCTCTTTGACAGCTGGGTGTGTGAGTAGTACATTTTCTATTTCTGCAGGATAAATATTTTCTCCCCCTGAAATGATTAAATCTGCCCTTCGATCAATGACGAATAAATAACCCTCTTCATCCACATAACCAATATCACCTGTATGAAGCCAGCCAGCCTTCGTTGCATTTTTTTGTGCAAAACGTCCAATATAGCCAGGTGTGACATGAGGACCTCGTATGCAAATTTCCCCTTCACCTTTAGCATTTGGCTCAGCAATCATTATTTGATTAAAAAATAAAGGCTTTCCAGCAGAACCAATTTTCCGCATAGCATCTTCACTTGCCAATGTGGCTGTTTGTGAGGAGGTTTCTGTCATCCCATACGTTTGTGCGACAGCTAAATTTAACGCATGTGCTCTCGCTAAATAATCAACGGGAACAGGTCCACCTCCAGCTAACATTAACTTAAAATAAGATGACGCTTTCGCATTGCGTTGCTCTAGCGTATGTAGAATTCGTTCCAAGGTCACCGCTACAACAGACATATGGGTGACATCCCCATCCATAATATTTTGTGCGATAGCTTCTACATCAAATTGCTCATATAAAAAGATTTGATTTCCATATAGCAGAGAACGCACTAAAATGGAGAATCCACTAATATGGAATAAAGGGACCGCACATAGCCAAATGTCATGCGCCTGCAGCCCAATATTTAAAACGGAGGCAGTGGCACTAGCCTGATGATTTCCAACTGTTTGGCGAACCCCTTTTGGAAAGCCTGTTGTACCCGACGTATACATAATCGTAGTTGTTTGATGAAGAGGCCATTCCTTTACAATATCTACTGCACTCTCTGCACCCTTTTCAATTGCTGAAAATAAATGATAGGTTGTTTCAGATGGCAGCTTTGCTATATCCTCATCGGCAACCAATACGGCTACAGCCTCTGAATCCTCTAACTGATAAGCCAACTCATCCTGTGAAAGTCTACGATTAAGCATCACCATTTCACATTGCAGATGCATGCAGGCATACATCATGATCACAAGCTCAGGCTTACTTGGCCCCATAATAGCAATTCGATCACCCTGTTGAATACCGAGTGTCACTAATTGTCGAGCACGTTTTATCGATTCATTATTTAATTCTTGAAAAGTCCAGCTTTGCTTTTTAAAAGTAAGTGCCTTGCGCAATGGTGTTAAATAAGCTCTTTGTAAAATCCAGTTAGGATACATCTTTGTCACTCCAATCACCCTACATCTTAACGCTTTCCCATCTAGTTTGTCTATTACTCCATGTAGTATCTAGCTTTTTAGTGAAAACCTCTATCCTTCACCTATTGAGTTCTATCCGCTACTTTAATAATTTTATCCACCTCTTAGCCGCTTCTATCCCCTACTTTTAGATTTTTATCCTCAATCTGCTCAAGACATATAAAAAGCTCGTATCTCCAAAAGATACGAGCTTTCAACCCTATATTAATCAAGGGAATCTTGGGAATTGACCGAAATCTGGTTGACGTTTTTCTTTGAATGCATCGCGGCCTTCTTTTGCTTCATCAGTTGTGTAGTAAAGAAGTGTAGCATCTCCAGCCATTTGTTGAAGACCTGCTAAACCATCTGTATCTGCATTCATCGCTGCTTTTAAGAAGCGTAGTGCAGTTGGTGACATTTGAAGCATTTCTTCACACCATTGAACTGTCTCATCTTCCAATTGCGCATAAGGCACAACTGTATTGACTAAGCCCATATCAAGTGCTTGTTGTGCATCGTATTGACGGCATAGGTACCAAATTTCACGTGCCTTTTTATGACCAATAATACGAGCAAGATAGCCTGAGCCATAACCAGCATCGAATGAACCTACTTTTGGTCCAGTTTGTCCAAAGCGAGCATTGTCAGCTGCAATTGTTAAGTCACAGACAACATGTAAAACGTGTCCTCCACCAATTGCGTAGCCAGCTACCATTGCTACTACAGGTTTTGGAATTACACGGATTAAACGTTGTAAATCAAGAACGTTTAGACGTGGAATTTCATCTTCTCCTACGTAGCCACCGTGACCGCGAACTTTTTGGTCTCCGCCTGAGCAGAAAGCATGTTCACCTTCACCAGTTAGAATAATAACACCGATATTTTTATCATCGCGTGCACGTGAGAATGCGTCAATCATTTCCATTACCGTTTTTGGGCGGAATGCATTACGCACTTCTGGACGGTTAATCGTAATTTTTGCGATACCGTTATAGAACTCATACTTAATGTCTTCATAAGTATGTAATGTTGTCCATTGACGTGTCATTGAATTGCCTCCTATATCATTAAATTCGTCTCGTTTCTAGCGAGGCGCTAACGTAATCGTATATTACGTTAAATACTCCTCTACTATTGTAGCAAACTCAGCGGGATTTTCCACATGAATTGCATGTCCAGCGTCATTTACTGTTAAATGCTTAACAGTATTTAATAGCGCTTTCATTTCTAGTGCAATTTTACAAAATTTCTCATCCAATGAACCGGTAATTAGCAGGACAGGTATTTCTAGTTGCATCAGTCTATCCCAATTTGAAGGTTGAACGCCTGTCCCGATACCTCTCAAGCTACCAGCAAGTCCCTCTTCCTTCTGTGAAAGTCGCTCTTCTCGAATGGTTTCTCTTACCCTTTTAGGTAGACGTTGCTGTGAAGCAAAAAGCGGGATGCTTTCCCATGCATTGACAAAGGACAGTAAACCATTTGTCATTATTTTTTGCGCCAGTTCTTCATCTCGCTTACAACGTTCATGTTGCTCTTCCATTGTTCGCAAGCCAGGAGAAGCACTTTCTAAAATGAGCTGATGTATGCGAGCTGGATACGAAATGGCATAGGATAAAGCGATTCTTCCACCCATTGAATAGCCTAGCAGTGTAAATTTCTCTAAATGAAGCTGGCAAAATAGTTCTTCTAAATCCTGTAATTGCTCTTCCATAGAAAAACGCTGTACGTGCTGTGGAATAGCTGTTTGACCATGTCCGATTAAATCAACCGCAATAACACGCACATGAGGTAGAGCTTGTGCTAGATTATGCCATGTTGCTGAGCTACCGGTAAATCCATGTAAGGCAACGACTGTGTATTCACCGTTTTCATTCCATATGTCGACATGGGTTTCAAGACCACGAATCATCCACTTTGTCATGCTTTTAACTCCGCATTAATTCGATTCCATAGACCTCGATGTGCATTCACATTCTCAGTTCTATCTGTAAATATTTCAACTAATCGTAAAGAATGGTTTTTACAAGTTGAAAATTTTTCAGAAAGCTCAGAGATTGTTTCGACACGTACATAGTCCATATTATACATATGTGCAATATCACGGAATTCGAGGGCTGTCGGTGTGCCAAATAAATCCTCATAGTGATCTTCAACAGTTGACTGTGGTAAATAAGAAAAAATACCACCACCATCATTATTCATCACAATAATCGTTAAGTTACATTCCTGATATCTGGAAGCAATGAGTCCATTCACATCATGTAAAAAAGCTAAATCACCAATCAGTAAATAACTTTCTCGATTATTTCCTTGACTGAAACCGATTGCTGTTGATACAACACCATCAATCCCGTTCGTTCCTCGATTGGCAAAAACACGTAAATCTTTCGGTGTAGCCAATAAAAATGTATCAATATCTCGTACTGGCATACTACTGCTAACGAAAATATCACTACCGTCAGGAATCATTTTGAGTAAACGACTGACTATAGCCCCTTCATCTTTTTCTACCTCTGAATATTGCTCAATATACATAGAAGCAAGCTGATTCGCTTTTTGCCATTCAGCTAAGTATGTTTCCTCGATAGCTGTTTCAGTGATAGCTAATTCTGTTAGCCATTGATCGACATTCGCATGAATAAAATGCGTAGATACGCCTGTAGCATCTCTGAACATAGGATCTTCATCGATAATCACATATGCATTTGGTCGTGACTTTGTAATAAATTGCATCATAAACTTCGAGACTGGTTGTGCCCCTATTCGGATTACTGTATCTGGTTGCACCAGTGCTTTGAAGTCATCACTCTTCATAATGGCATCATAGGTTGTCACGATATATGGTAAACAATCCTCTGGTACGGATGTACGCATATTCGATAAACTTTCAACAATGACAGGCCACTTCAGCTGACGTACAAATTCCCAAACAATGGATAATTCTGTACCAAGAGCTAACTCACCAATGATCATAAAACCTCTTTTAGTCGATTGTATAATAGAGGATAGTTCCTGTTGATCCACACGTGTTGGGGTTAATTGTCCCATACTGCTGTGCTTAAACGTCACTGCTGGTAGCTCCTGCTGTAAATCAATTAATAGTGGTTCACGGAAAGGTACATTAATATGGACGGGTCCAAAAGGTGCGCTCGTGGCAATGGCTACCGCACGAGCAAGATGGCGCTCAATAAAAGGCAATGTTGGTTCAGCACCATCTGCTAACGGAAAATCAACACTCCACTTCACATGTGAACCATATAAATTGGGTTGGTTGATAGCCTGTGGAGCGCCTACCTCACGTAATTCATGTGGGCGATCAGCTGTTATAATAATTAATGGTACACGTGCATAGCTTGCCTCCACAATCGCAGGAAAATAGTTAGCTGCTGCTGTACCAGATGTGCATAAAAGAACCACAGGCTTAGTAGTTGCCTTAGCAAGCCCTAGCGCAAAGAATGCTGCTGAGCGCTCGTCTACCTGCCGATACATTTTTACTTGTTTAGTAGATGCAACCGCATAAGCAAGCGGCGTTGAACGTGAGCCTGGGCTAACGACAACGTTTTCTACACCAGCCTGCACTAGTGATGCGACCATTTTATAAACATAATCTGTTAGTATTTTTCGTTCACTCATGTAATTGTCCCCCTAGCGCACGAAGCATTGGACGGAATTTTACTAATGTTTCTTCATATTCAGATTGTGGTTCGGAATCTGCGACGATTCCACCGCCTGCATATAAATAAGCTTTATCATTTAATAAGGCTGCTGAACGAATGGCAACTGCGAATTCACCGTTCCCCTCTGCATCTAGCCAGCCTATTGGCGCAGCATACAGTCCTCGATTCATCGGCTCATATTTACGGATGGCTGCCAATGCTTCCGTGCGTGGTACACCACCTAAAGCGGGTGTTGGGTGTAATGATTTAGTCAATTGTAAGATTGTTGCATCCTGATTTAACTGACCTTCAACAGGTGTATACAAATGTTGAATATCTCGTATTTTTAACAAGCGTGGTCTATCTGGCACCGTCATGTCCACACAATTTTTACGGAATGTTTCCGCAATCATATCCACAACATACTGATGTTCTCCGCCATTTTTAGGGTCATTTAATAAACTTTGTCCAAAAGCCTCATCTTCCTCTGCAGTCTTACCTCGTTTAATTGAGCCAGCAATACAAGAAGAAAATGCTCGACCATCTTCTACCTTCACAAGTCGTTCGGGTGATGCTCCGAAAAACAATAAATGTCTATGCTCTAAACCAAATAAATAGCTTTCTGGCTGTTCATGAATAATTTGAGAAAGTACTTGTGGTGCGGATACATACTCTTTAAATTGCAAAGCAAGTGATCGTGCAATGACCACCTTATCTGCCTTTTTCTGTTTAATTAATGCTGTCACTTGATCGATTGAGGCTAAATAAGGTTCTTTATATGGTTCAAAATAACTTGTGATTTCAGGTTTTGTATACGTTTTCACTTCTTTAACCTGAGCTGCATGGATTAAATGATCTCGCTCTTTTCTTAAAGCTTCGAACTGATCCTCAGCCTGTTGGTCTTGTGTCAAAAGATGAATACTCACATATGCTTTATCATCGCGTATCACCAGTTGAAACGTTGCTAATGCAAAATAAGCCTCTGGGAAATCCGTCCATTCCCCATCTACATTATTTTGAGGATCAAATGTAAAACCGCCAAACAAAATTGGTTGTAACTCTTGTTGACCTTTTGGACAGTTTTTCGTTATGTTTTTCCATTCCGCTTCAACTGCATCAAAGCGGTTTTCTTTAGCGTTGTTTTGAATAATATGAGCATGTCCTAGCCCAACTAATGTCATTGTTTTCTCTCTATTTTGCCAATAAAATCGTTCACCTTTATAACATTCCTCGCCAGCTGCATAAAACGCCAGTGCAGATAGGCGACTTACTTCCATTGTTTCCATATAAAAATGAAGGCTTTGGCCCAAAGAGTCCACTTCTACTTCTGTGGCTTGGTACCACTTCTGTTGCATGAAAATTACCTCCGTTGTTGCAATGTACATAATTTTAATGATGATTAAATAACACATCATATTTTGGTTGGCAACACGTGATTCGTCCTGTTGCTAATCGTTCTTTTTTATTTTCAGTTCATAAATGCATGTTCTATTGTATCACTTTTTTTCATTAAACAGTATGTAATAAGCTGTGAACCTACCCATTTTCTCAATCTTCGTTTAAAATAAGAAGAGTCGACAACATTTGAAGGAGAGAAAGACCTTATGACCAAAGTCATTGAAGCTGATAGGGGTTTTAAAGTTTGGTGGCATTTAACACGTCCACATACTTTAACCGCTTCATTTGTTCCTGTATTCCTAGGAACAGCAATTGCCTTAGCAATTGAAAAAGAAACAATTGATTTTGGACTATTTTTTGCTATGCTCATTGCAAGTATGCTTATACAAGCAGCAACGAATATGTTCAATGAATATTATGATTACAAATTAGGATTAGATAACGAGCATTCCGTCGGGATTGGCGGAACGATTGTCCGTCATGGTGTACAGCCAAAGACAATTATGATGATTGCATTAAGCTTTTATGCTATTGCCATGCTTCTTGGCATTTACATATGTGCCTCAACATCTTGGTGGTTAGCTGCTGTCGGACTTGTTTGTATGCTTATTGGCTTTTTATATACAGGTGGACCGTACCCAATCGCCTATTCGCCATTTGGTGAAATTGTTTCTGGCGCAGTAATGGGGATGGGCATTGTATTAATTGCCTTCTATATTCAAGCGCTTACAGTAACACTGGATGCTGTCTTGCTCTCTGTACCAAGCATGATTTTAGTCGGTGCCATTATGCTATCGAACAATATACGTGATATCGTTGGCGATACAGAAGGCGGACGAAAAACTTTAGCTATTTTGGTAGGACGTGATAATGCGATTTCCGTGTTATCAGGCTTTTTTATCGTCTCTTATTTATGGGTGATTGCTCTTGTAGCAGTTGATGGCATTACTTTTTGGGCATTAATCATCTTCCTAAGTATTCCAAAACCATTACGTGCCATTCAAATTTTCCGAGACAAAAAAGAAGCCAAAGAGGTAATGCCTGCGATGAAATATACAGCGCAAACAAATACATTCTTCGGCTTCCTATTAGGAATCGGTTTATTAATTCATTATTTCTTTTATTAAGATGCAGCAGCCTTAACGGGTTGCTGCTTTTTTTACATAGCGTCGAAAATTTTTGCTTGCAATATCGTACACTTCTTCATCTGAAAAGCGTGTACGTAATGCCTCTAGTAAATTTTGCGCCTCTCCTGCATGTGCTAAGCCACTGACAGTCCGATCAATCCCATCAAAATCGGAGCCTAATCCAATATGCTCCACACCTACCAGTTTTGCTAAATGCTCCACATGTCCCACTAAATGGTCTAGTGTTGCACCTTTGCCTATAAAGAGTGGGAAATAAACTACATGGATATGTCCTCCCGCCTCTACAAGTGCCTTTGCCTGGTCATCTGTTAAGTTACGCGGGTGATCACATAGTGCACGTGCATTACTATGGCTTGCAATAATATGCTTTGCAAGCGGCAAAACATCCCAAAAGCTTTGCTCATTTAGATGAGATACATCAATAATAATATCGCGTTCATTTAATAATTGTATAACTTCTTTACCAAATGGCTTTAAACCAAGAGTTGCATCCTGTTCAGCACCATGAGCCACAGCATTTTCTTCATTCCACGTTAAACCTACTAATTTCACTCCTGCATCCAGTACAGCTGTCAGTTTTGTTAAATCTTCGCCAATGGCACTACAGCCCTCTAAGCTTAAAATGGCTCCTATTTCGTGTGGAGCTAATTGATCTAACTGTGCCCAATCTGTAATATGCACCATGCCCTCTGTTTGTATTACGTGAGTATGGAATGCTTCGATTTGGCGCATGACCTCAAGAAATTGCAAATTTTGCGCGATTTTTGGGTCAATAAAGATAGCGAACACTTGAGCCTCTACTTGCCCTAATTGCAATCTTTTTTGATTAGCATGTAGTCGCACATCCTCTGCAAAATTTGCCGTTTCAAGAGTAGTTAACTTTAAAAGCGCATCACAATGTAAATCAATAATCTTCATATCCTCACCTCTACAGTTATTATACTGCTTCTGTAAGGAAAAGCTGACTACATTTTATCCTGTGGTGTATCAGAAGAGCCGAATTCCTCCAGCTCGATAAAATCATCTGATTTTGGTGTTGAAGCAAGAACATCTTCTTCCACTGGTCGTAAACTGTCTTCTTTCTTTTCAGCATGCTCCACACATGTCAGAGCTTGCGGCATTGCCTTTAAGCGACCAATCGGAATTTCTTTACCACAGACTGCACACTTGCCATATGTACCGTCTGCCATTGCTTGAAGAGCTTCTTTTATTTCTTCAGCATTATCACCACGATGCTCATCAATAGCCATTTCTGTAAGCTGATCCGTTAAATCACTTGCATTATCAGCTGGATGATTATCATAATTCGATAGTTCTGTCGCTTGAGGTCGCTCTGATTCTTCTATTCGTTGTTCTATTTCTTGTAATTCTTGCTCTAGTTGTCTTTTTAATTGTTGCATTACTTGTTGATCCACAATAATCTCCTCCTTATGCTTTCATTTTTTCCTATTTTACGATTTCTAAAACATGTCAGCATAAGGAAGACCTATTTACTTACTTGTATAAGCTATAATGGCGTCATGCAAAAATTGCGCTGCTCCTGTTTCACCACGTTCATCATAATAAGCTGTAAAACGTTCATCAGCAATATACATTTGTGCCAGCCCTGCATGTGCCTCTTTGGAATACTCTTTCCACGTAAAGTTGAGCCAGCGTTTATGCAACTCTGCAACTTCCATCGCAATGTCACTTGCAGCATCTCCAAGTTTCATTGCCTCTGCTAAGCGTTCAAACATTTGCTGTTCTAGCTGTTGCATCGCTTGATATTGTTGCTCCGTCATGTTCATAAGCTTAGCATTGGATGCATCCACTGTTTCATTCCCATATTTCTCACGGATTTCTTTGCCGTACTGCTTTTCGTTATCCTCCATTAACTTTTCTTTAAAGCCTTTAAATTTTTCTTCATTTGACATTGGTTGTTCCTCCTCAATGGATTGTATTGTTTTTTCTACTGTCTGTAAGATCGTTTCCAACTGTTCTTTGCGTTGAAGCAAAGCAGCTCTATGTGTTTTGAGCGCCTCAGCATGCTGAAAATTTGGTGCTTGAACAATAGTCTGAATTGTCGCTAATTTCATATCTAATGCACGATAAAATAAAATCTGCTGCAACATATCGACCTCCCATTGGCCATAAAATCGATAACCTGCCTCATTGGTTCTTGCTGGTTTTAGCAATCCAATTTCATCATAATAACGCAATGTTCTTGTACTAACACCCGATAGTTGAGCAAGCTCCTGAATGGTATATTCCATATCATCACCTCCACTTAATGCTACTGTAAGCTTTGACGCAACGTTAAGGTCAAGAGTAAAATAAAAAAATTTTAATTAAACTTAATCATACCTTCATATCCTTTTACAAAAGTAAAAATAGCAAACTAGTAAATCACTAGTTTGCTATTGATTCGCATATTTCCCATGCCATACTATTTCTCGATAACTCTCTTTATCTGTATCACCCTCTGTATTAATAAACAGCACCCTTGCATGTTCATTTAGGTGCAAGGCATGTTTTAATTCCTTATATTGTTTATTAGTCATTATTTCATAAAAGCAACCAAATGGCGCCGCTCCTGATTCACCAGCTATAATGCGGGTGTCTGTAGCTAAAGGATTTCCTAGAACGCGCATACCCGTTGCTGCTATTTCTTCCTCACACGAGATACTTATTTTTATAAAGGTTTTTAAGATTTGCCAAGCCTGTGGATTAGGTTCACCACAAGCAAGACCTGCCATTATTGTTTGCATCTCTCCACCAACAGTGACAAATTGATCTGTATTTTTCTTAAAGCTTTCATAATAGCAATTAGCGACATGAGGCTCAACCAAGACAAATGTAATTTTCTGCTCATAGTATTGCTGTAAAAATGCTACTACTGCTCCGGCAAAGGACCCCACACCAGCTTGCAAAAATACATGTGTTGGGGCTTGCTGAATCTGTTCAACAATCTCCTGTACAAGGGTTGTGTACCCCTGCATAATCCATAATGGAATTTCTTCATAGCCTTCCCACATCGTATCCTGAATCAAGACCCAGCCATTTTCTTGTGCAAGCCGTGAGGTATAACGAACAGTATCGTCATAATTCATTGTCGTAATTTCAGCAAAAGCCCCTTCACTTTTAATATGCAGTAACCGCTCAGCGGAGCTACCAGTTGGCATATATATTCTTGCTTGAAAACCCAGTTCTCTTGCCGCCCAGGCCACACCACGACCATGATTACCATCTGTCGTTGAAATAAATGTTGGATTGCCTACTTGCGCTCTTACTTCTGGGGTTTTTAACTGTTCAAACGATAGCTCCTCTATATTCCTTCCAAGCTTATTGGCAACATATTGTGCAATTGCATAAATTCCGCCTAAAACTTTAAAGGCATTTAAACCAAATCGATAAGATTCATCTTTAATCATGATTTTTTCTACACCCATATATGAAGATAGTGCCTCAAGATGATGGAGTGGTGTCTTCTCAAAATGCTCATATGTACGCTGAAATTGACCAATCTTTCTCACTTGGTCTAGTGAAAAATATGGAAGTATTGCAGTTGCTTGTTTTATATGGTCTTGCTCTAAATAATGCTGATTATAAACCCACCTTAATTTTTCCTTCATCGCCATCCCCCTCAATTTACGGTCAATATCTACATCATAGTCTATCTAACTTAAAAGTACCAGGAGAGTATATATTAGGAAATAAAAAAACTATACATTTATCAAACACCGATAAATGTATAGTTTATGAGAAAATTATTTAACAAAGATTTCTTTCACTTGATCTAGCATAATATTCGCAGCTAAAATGCCTCCAGCCGTATTCCAAATGACATCATCCACCTTATGTGCATTGCCTTTTTGGACAGCTGTTAAGTTTTTCCAAAGTGGGTCTTGTGTCCACTCTTGTTCAGTTGCTAGTGCTGAATCATCACCTGTTGGCATGTACGTGAAGTAGAAAATAACATCCCCATCCATTTGAGGGATTGCTTCTTTCCCAACTTCAATCGCTAAGTTTCCTAGTTTTGCATTATCTTTAAATAAATCTGCTTGCGCTGCAACACGTTTAAATCCTAAAGCATCAAAAATCACACCTGAGAATGAATCTGTGTAATAGATACGAGATTTATCGGCCATAAAGCGTACAAATGAAACTTCTTGGTTGGTTGGTTTGTTCTCCAAGCTCTTCTTTCAGTGCTTGTAACTTATCTTCGTAAGCTTTTAGTACTTCTTCACCTTTTGTTTCTTGATTTACTGCTTTAGCGAATAATTTAAAATTCTCTTTCCAGTCGCCACGTAATGTTTCAGAAAACACTGTTGGAGCAATTTTGCTAAGTTTCGCATAATCTTTTTCTTGTCGTAATTTATTGCCAATAATTAAATTAAATCCACACTCTTACGCTCCATTGCTCGATTATTAAAACCTAAAAAAGGCTCCGTTTTATTAGATGGTGAGGATATTTTTAAATTATCAACAAAACAAGTGGCTAAAAACCTCTCTATTCTTCCCCAATCTCCTGTTGCACCAGAAGGATTAACTGTCCTACAACTTGTGAAACAAGGTCGCTATCCTTACCAAAGTTGGCGACAACAGTGGACTGAAAAGGATGAAGAAATCGTTTTAAATGCTTTAAAAGCTACAGGTACTGAGCATTTACAAGATAGACCAGTAGATGAGCTATCAGGAGGACAACGTCAACGTGCGTGGATAGCTATGACGCTTGCTCAAGATACAGATATCATTTTTTTAGACGAGCCTACGACATACTTAGATTTAACTCATCAAATAGACGTTTTAGATTTACTGTACGAATTGAACCAACAGCAAAAGCGAACTATCATTATGGTATTACATGATATTAATCTTGCTTGTCGCTATGCCGATCATATTATTACAGTGCGTGACCGTGGTGTCTATCGTCAAGGGAAACCAGAAGAAATTATGACAACTGATTTAGTTAGTCATGTGTTTGACCTTGATTGCCAAATGACGACAGATCCAATCTTTGGTACACCTCTTTGCATCCCATATGGAAAAGGACGAAAAATTTAATCGTTAATTTGAAAAAATAAGCCTACACAGAATGATTAATCTGTGTAGGCTTTCATTTAATATAGCTATGTTATTAATCTAAGTATCTAATAAATTAAAAAGTGCAGTAGATGTAAATTCATCTACTGCACTTAGTATGACCCGTACGGGATTCGAACCCGTGTTACCGCCGTGAAAGGGCGGTGTCTTAACCACTTGACCAACGGGCCCATGGCGGAGAAGGAGGGATTTGAACCCTCGCGCCGGTTACCCGACCTACACCCTTAGCAGGGGCGCCTCTTCAGCCTCTTGAGTACTTCCCCAAAATAAAAATGGCTCCGAAGGCAGGACTCGAACCTGCGACAACCTGATTAACAGTCAGGTGCTACTACCAACTGAGCTACTTCGGAATAATGGTGGGCCTAAATGGACTCGAACCATCGACCTCACGCTTATCAGGCGTGCGCTCTAACCAGCTGAGCTATAGGCCCTTGGAGCGGGTGATGGGAATCGAACCCACGACATCAGCTTGGAAGGCTGAGGTTTTACCATTAAACTACACCCGCATAAATGGTGGGTCAGGACGGAATCGAACCGCCGACACTTAGAGCTTCAATCTAATGCTCTACCAACTGAGCTACTGACCCATTTCGTCCATGCTAAGCTTACTCACTCTTTTGCTTCTCATGACTTTTATTTTAAAAATGGCGGTCCCGACCGGGATCGAACCGGCGATCTCCTGCGTGACAGGCAGGCATGTTAACCGCTACACCACGGGACCTTTTGGTTGCGGGGGCTGGATTTGAACCAACGACCTTCGGGTTATGAGCCCGACGAGCTACCACTGCTCCACCCCGCGATAATTTTATGCTGTTTCGAGTTTTTAAAGCACCATTTATAAAAATTTAAAACTGGAGGAGGTAGAGGGATTCGAACCCCCGCGCGGTGTTACCCGCCTGTCGGTTTTCAAGACCGATCCCTTCAGCCAGACTTGGGTATACCTCCGTTACAATATATAAATGGTGGACCTTGCAGGACTCGAACCTGCGACCGGACGGTTATGAGCCGTCTGCTCTAACCAACTGAGCTAAAGGTCCTTTAAGATGGCGGCAGAGGGGATCGAACCCCCGACCTTACGGGTATGAACCGTACGCTCTAGCCAGCTGAGCTACGCCGCCAGGATCTTTATACTGGTTAATTTACTTATGGTGGAGCCTAGCGGGATCGAACCGCTGACCTCCTGCGTGCAAGGCAGGCGCTCTCCCAGCTGAGCTAAGGCCCCATAATTTTTTTGGAAATGGTCGGGAAGACAGGATTCGAACCTGCGACCCCTTGGTCCCAAACCAAGTGCTCTACCAAGCTGAGCTACTTCCCGTTGTTCTTTTGGCGCGCCCGACAGGAGTCGAACCCATAACCTTCTGATCCGTAGTCAGACGCTCTATCCAATTGAGCTACGGGCGCATTTAAAATGGTGCCGAGGACCGGAATCGAACCGGTACGGTAGTCACCTACCGCAGGATTTTAAGTCCTGTGCGTCTGCCAGTTCCGCCACCCCGGCACATTTGGAGCGGAAGACGAGGTTCGAACTCGCGA
>NZ_JAVGCX010000031.1:0-14023 GCF_052928325.1 Lysinibacillus sp. BSL11
TCTTCGAACAATTGAAGGATATATAGTTTCAACTCGAGTGAATGTTTGCTTCGCCCCATAAAAAATACTCCCCTTAGATAAACAGATTTTATTTTTTCATCTGTCTACCTAATAGGGAGCATATCACATAAGAGACCTGGTTGTTTTTAATATTTATTTTACTCAAAGAAAATATTATTTTTTTAAATTATACTGCTCTCCCCAATCTCTCATAAGTTTTATGATTGGTTCAAGTGTTCGACCGAATTCAGTTAGTGAATATTCTACTTTGGGTGGTACTTCTTTAAAGATTTCTCTATGGATTATTCCATCCTTCTCTAATTCACGGAGTTGTAACGTTAACATTCTTTGAGTAATATCGGGCATTAAACGTCTAAATTCATTGAAACGCTTCGTTCCTGACATAAGATGATATAAAATAACACCTTTCCATTTACCACCAATTACTGCAAGTGTTGCTTCAACGGGACACCCATAGGCATCAGGACAAGCTGAATAAGGGTTAATTTGATTGCTATCTGTCATTAAAATTCCTCCAGATTATTTATTTAGTATAAAAATTGATACTATACAACAAAAATGTGCGTACTTACATAAAATATATCATCATATTATTATAGCTGACATAAGGAAATAAAATATAAAGGTAAAAGGAGCAATTTTAATTATGGAAAAAATGAAAGCTGTAGGTTTACATCACTACTTACCTGTTGATCATCCAGAGAGTTTAGTAGATTTACAAATTGTAAAGCCAAGTGTCAAAGATAGGGATTTATTAATTAAGGTAAAGGCCGTTTCAGTAAATCCTGTAGATTATAAAGTAAGATCACCCAAAGAAAAGTTTGAGGACATTCCTAAGATTTTAGGGTGGGATGTGGCAGGCATTGTTGAAGAGGTTGGTCCATTATGTACATTGTTTAAACCAGGTGATGAGGTATATTATGCAGGCGATATAACACGTCAAGGTTGTAATAGTGAATTTCACCTTGTTGATGAAAGAATTGTTGGTCATAAGCCGAAATCTTTAAACTTTGCAGAAGCTGCTGCATTGCCATTGACTTCAATCACTGCGTATGAGTCCATATTTGATAGAATGAAAGTTAGTAGTTTTTCAAACGAAAATAACAATAAAACAATATTAATTATTGGTGCAGCCGGGGGAGTAGGTTCTGTCGCAATCCAACTAGCTAAGTGGGCTGGGCTAACGGTTATCGGTACAGCTTCTAGGCAAGAATCACGCGATTGGGCAACTGACCTAGGTGCAGACTATATAATAAATCACTATGAGGAATTTATTCCACAGCTTAAAAAAATCGGTTTTGAAGCAGTAGATTATATTTTATGTTTGAATTCGACACAAGCATATTGGACCAAAATGGCAGAGGCTATCGCTCCACAAGGAACAATTTGTTCTATAGTAGAAACAGACGAGCCTATTAATTTGACATTACTTAAAAATAAAAGCGCTACATTTGTGTGGGAGTTTATGTTTACACGATCTATGTATCAGACTGAAGATTTGATTGAACAACATAAATTATTAAATAGAATAGCTATTTTAGTTGATAGCAATATTATAAAAACTACAATTTCTAAAATCTTATTTCCAATTAATGCAGAAAATATGAGAAAGGCACACTCAATTCTTGAAAGCGGAAAAACCATTGGGAAAATAGTACTTGAAGGTATTGAATGATAAGTTTGTGACTGCCTTTTTTTCAGGGCAGTCATTTTCGTTTAATGGCTGTACATTAATTTTATAAGAAAAACTTATGTTAAAGATTAATAATATTTTATGAAAGTTATTTTGCTTAACCCTACAGTTTTCATGAAGTTTTTGGAATTGTGGTATGATTATTTTTAGAGAGTAGGAGGTCAATAAACATGGTATTTTCTCTTTTTAAAAAAAAGAAGGAACCACAGCAGCTAAAAAATAGAGTGGAGTTTTGTATCACTAATTTATCACTTGGTGCGGCAGATGCGTACGATGTATTAGTAGAGCGGGATGATATTGAGATAGAGGAATCTGGTTGTACATCCCATTGTGAAATCTGTGAGCAAGGTATTTTTGCAATAGTAAATGGAGAAGTCGTGACAGCAGATGACGTGGAGACATTGGTACAGGCTATTGATGAAGAATTAAAACAAAATCCATTATTCTAATGAAAAAAAACAGCTTGCTGGATCACAAGCTGTTTTTTGATGGAAATGAATTTACCAACCACGAACGTATTGTACAGGAGGTTGCACGTCTTCTCTTAGCTCTTTTGCTGCATGTAGTGCCCAGTAAGGATCTCGTAATAAAACACGCGCTAAGAATATTAAATCTGCACGCTTATTTTGGAGTATCTCTTCGGCTTGAATGGCTGTTGTAATAAGACCAACAGCACCAGTAGGAATATCGGCCCCATGCTTAATTGCTTCTGCATGTGGTACCTGATAGCCTGGAAAGACATTGATGGCTGCTGGTACAACGCCCCCTGTTGATACATCAACTAAATCAACACCTTGAGATTTCATCCAGCGGCTAAAAACAATAAAGTCATCCATTGTTGTACCATCTTCCGCATAATCTTCCGCAGAGACACGTACCAATAAAGGTCCGTTCCATACACTGCGAACAGCATCGATGACTTGACGTAGAATGCGATATCGATTTTCCTGTGAGCCCCCATATTGGTCTTGACGTTTATTCGTAGCAGGTGATAAAAACTCGCTAATTAAATAGCCATGTGCGCCATGAATTTCTAGTACATCAAAGCCAGCCTTTGCGGCACGCACAGCTGCTTGTTTAAATGCCTCGATGACATAGTGAATGTCCTCTTCTGTCATTTCTGTTGGCGTTTTATAGTCTGAGCTAAAGGCAATAGCTGATGGAGCAAAAATTTCGCCATCTACTGTTGCTTTGCGACCAGCATGTGCAAGCTGGATGCCTGTTTTAGTGCCGTACGCTTTCATCCCTTCAACTAATTGACTTAATCCTTCAATATGTGCATCATCCCAAATCCCTAAATCCTTATTTGAGATACGACCTTCTGGCACAACACCAGTAGCTTCTAAAATGATTAAGCCTACTTGACCAGCAGCACGTGTTGCATAATGGACGAAATGAAAGGGTGTTACCATGCCATCGTCTTGTGCTGAGTACATGCACATAGGGGCCATCACAACACGGTTTTTTAAGGTGATAGATTGCAATGTATAGGGTTCGAATAATTTACTCAAAATAAAGCCTCCTAATTCCTAGTGATACACTCTATTTTGCACATAATGCTACCCATTTGCAAGTGAGCGAGATCGTGCCTCCGCTTCTTTAATGCAGGCTTCGATCGCTTCATTAAATTGATATTGCTCTAATGCCTGTATACCTGCCTCCGTCGTGCCCCCTGGACTCGTCACCTTTTTGCGTAAGACATCTGGTTCATCTAATGACTGCTTGAGCATCTCAGCTGTCCCCGCAAGTGTTTGAGTCATCAGTAAGCGCACTGTATCTTTCGATAAGCCTACCTTCGTCCCTACTCGTTCAAAAGCTTCCATTAAATAATAGATATAGGCAGGGCCACTACCTGAAAGGGCTGTTACAGCATGTAACTGATCCTCATCGACTTCAATAACGGAGCCAACAGCCTCTAATAACTGGAGGAAAAGGAGACGCTGGTCTGCAGACACCTCGTTATTGAATGCAATGCCACTTGCTGACATACCGATTGTAGCGGAAGTATTCGGCATCACCCTTGCTACTGGGCGACTCCCTAAAAATTCTGTAATCGTATCAATTGCAATGCCTGCTAAAATAGATAGTACAGCAGTGCTCGCTGTAAGTTTAGGCTTTAAATCACACATTGCAGCAATAGCATCTTTCGGCTTCATCGCTAAGATAATCAGATCTGCCTGTTGAAAAATCGCATGATCAAACATACAATGGACACCATATGTTTCATGTAAGAAATGTAAGCGTTCCTTGTCAGAGCGATTGGTGACATAAATTTCCTGTGGTGTGAACACCTTTTGTTTAATCCAGCCTTGCATCAATGCTTCCGCCATTGAGCCTGCACCGATAAATAAAATTTTTTTCATGAACAAAACCTCCAGTTCAAAATAAAAAAGCGCTCTCGTCCTTATCTAGAAGGACGAAAACGCTCTCGTTTCCGCGGTACCACCTTTGTTTGCCAATTGTTGGCACAACTCTTAGCCCTCTTATCGCAAGGGAAACGGTTATGTTTGCATAACTGCTCAGAAGTAGGTTCGGTAATGGGAGTGGGTGATGTTACTCTCAGCAAATGTAACACTCTCTAACACCTTCACCAGTTACGTACTCGTCTTCTTCAACGCACATAAATAATTAGATTATTCAAAATTATAGTGAGGAATAGGCAACCTGTCAACAGGAGGATGACGAAAACAGAAAAAACTTGTAAAATAGAATGAATCAGTATTCACAAGTGCGTGAAAAGGGGGAGACAACTTTGTCTATATACAAAATAGAAATACCAACACCCTATGCAGTAGGAGATGTCAATGCATTTATTGTAAAAGGCGATGCACTTAGCATTTTTGATGTTGGACCAAAAACAATGGAAGCCTATGATGCTTTAAAATGGGGGATTCGAGCAGCAGGCTTTGACATGCAAGATATTGAACAGGTTGTGTTAACCCATCATCATCCAGATCATGCGGGATGGGTCGATGCTTTTCCACATGCAGAAATTTTAGGGCATGCCTATAATGACAAATGGCTTCGTCATGATGAAGACTTTTTACGCTATCATGAACAATTTTACAGTGAACGTTTATTGGAGCATGGGGTACCACAAGAATATATTGCAAAAAGTGTCCATGTTCGTCGTGAATTGGAGCTTGTAGGGGAACGGCCATTAACGCAAATTTTGGCAGATGGAGATGAAGTGCCTGGGCATCCAGGATTAAAGGCAATCGAAACATTAGGTCACGCACAAAGTCATTTCATTTTTTGGGATGAAAAAACTCATCATGTGATTGGGGGAGATTTATTGCTTGAAAAAATAACGCCCAATCCATTAATAGAGCCACCATTGGATCGTACCGTAGGACGTACAAAATCTTTATTACAATATAATGCATCCCTTGAAATTCTGCGTCAATTACCTGTCAAAATGATGCATACAGGGCATGGAGCAGAGCTAGAGGATATTCCTTCGTTGATTGATAAACGATTAGAGCGACAGCACCAACAATCACTGAAGGTTTTTGAATTATTAGGCGATGATCAATTAACAGTTGTCCAAGTAACAAAGCGCTTGTATCCGGCTATCTTCCAGCATCAGCTTGGTTTAACTTTATCTAAAACACTTGGTCATTTAGATTATCTAGAGTCCAATGAGTATATTACGTCAACGAAGACAGGAGCAGGTATCTATTTATTTCAAAGGAAGTAGGTTTATACATGAAACATTCTAACAAAACGATCTTTGTGACAGGAGCTACAAGTGGGGTTGGCTTAAAAATAACTGAATTACTAGTAGCTCAAGGGCATACCGTTTATGCCACAGGTCGCAATGCTGTTGCACTAAAGGTGCTAGAGCGTTTAGGTGCTCAAGTGATCCAAGCGGATTTAACCAATCTACATACACTTGATGATGTTTGTGCGCAGCTACCACCGATTGATGTAGCGATTCTTTCAGCAGGTGTAGGGAAGTTTGCTGTAGCCCCTGCTTTACAGGATGAGGATATTGCGCAAATGATCGAATTAAATGTTAGTGTACCGATTTATCTTGCCAAACGATTAGCCTCTAAGATGATAGAGCGCAAACAGGGCCATTTAATATTCATTGGTTCTCAGGCTGGGAAGGTGGCCACACCAAAAGCGAGTGTCTATGCTGCGACGAAACATGCTATTGTCGGTTTTACTAATGGGTTGCGTATGGAATTGGCTCCGTACAATGTAAAAGTGACAGCCATCCATCCTGGTCCCATTGATACACCATTTTTAGATAAAGCCAATGATACAAGTGGCTACCGAGAATCCTTAGGGCGCTTTTTATTGTCAGCGGAGGAAGTAGCTCAAGAGACAGTGAAAACGATTGATCGTCCTGTTCGTGAAATTAATCTACCTAGAATTATGGGATTATCAAGTAAATTGTATGCATTAGCCCCTGCAACCATTGAATGGTTAGGCAAATCATTTTTCCATAAGAAATAACAATATTTGAAACTGTAAACATGCTTCACGTGCATGTCTACGGTTTTTTCATATTTACATATATTTATAGCTATAGTAGTAAAGAGGAAGAGTTGAAAAGGAGACTTAGATGTATACAATTGGTCAAGTTGCAAAATTTTTAGGAGTTTCTAGAGATACCTTAAAATTTTATGAAGAAAAGGGATTAGTAAAGCCCCAGCAAAATAGTGAAAATGGGTATAGAACATACAATCATTTTGATATATACGATATCACAACAATCAATTTTTATAGAGAAATTGATTTTGAAATCAAAAAGATTCAGGAATTGAGAAAAGGCAAGAGTATAGAGGGCATCCAATCATTGTTAGGAGAAAAGGAACAAGAAGTATTAGAGGAGATAGCTTATAAAAAGCTCCAGCTTGTAAAAGAGGGTGGGAAAAACATCAAAAGGCCACGAATGTTGTGAAATTAACGTTTCGTGGCTGAATATTAGCTATATAGCTTTATATGTAGGAAACGCAAACACTTGATACATCTATATTTACGCGAATATGGCTTACCATTCAGTGTACATGAAATCGTGTATATTTCGTGACATTGTAACTCCGTATTTTTCTAGCACTACCCCAATTAGATTATGTACTTGTCCCACCAGATGAAGTGCCACGACCTCAAGATCCTCTACATCGTCTATCATTGCTCCTGCGCTCGATCTACTTGAGGGAGCTGGTTGAATTACACATAGAATTATTTTTACACCAAAACGTTCAGGCTGTCCTAATGTCCCATAATAAGATCTCCTTTTTAACTCCAGAGACATTGCATAAATATTTGATCCTCTATGTGTTTCTTTACAATCAAAAGGATATAGATTTTAATAAAGTGCTAAGTATGCCACTATATTAATAAACTTCGAAGTCCCAGCATATTACCCACATGTTCGATTTTTTGCTATTTCGACGTAAATGTAGTTTGAAATAAAGAATGTTTATACATACTGCAGTCAGTAACACAGCTAAAACACTGTGAACTCATTTCATGAACTATTTTATTCCTTATTCATATACAAATTATTTATTACTTCATTAATATCTTTAACTAAATTTTCATTAATACTATAGGTTGTATGTGTATCACTGGCATCCATTATTACACCAGAATCATTATTAATCCAAAGATAAAATGTTTTCTTACCTAGTTTAACTTTATAGTTAGGACTAGCCATATCTTTGATACCTTGGTTTTTACTTGCACTATTAAAAGCAGTTGAAAAAAGTTCTATATCTTCTAATTCTGTAATTTTCTTCATGGAATCCTTTTTAATTTCAGAAAAATCTACAGATTCATAAATTTTAATAGTTTCATTTTTATTGCTTGAACATCCACTAATTAACGATATTGATAGTATAGTAATAAAATATAAGATTAAATATTTCTTCATTTTACGCCTCCTATGGATGAAAACAAATAAACAACAAAATTTATTCGAAATATGATTTTATTAAGTGAAAACAAGGTCATCATTATACTGATGACCTTGTTTTTAAATTTTAAAGAAGAAATTAATTAATTAATTAATTAATTAATTTTGTATTACTAATTGATAAATTAAGTCCATCGATATCTATATAATATAAGTTACTCTTTTCATCAAAATAATAATTTATAGGTATGTCGATATAATTATTTGTTAATTTATTTACCTTTGGTATTGCCTGGATTTTAGCTTCTGGAATATCAAATTTAACTTCAGCTTTTTCTGTTATTTCAAAACCTTCAATTGTTAGAATGCTTTTAACAGCAACATCAAGGAATTCATTTTCGGAAAAATTATCTAAATTTATCTTTCCGTTATTTCTACTAATTATACTTAATTCATTTAAGCCATTATTTTTTGATAAATATACGATATATTTTTCTCCTTTTTGTAAAGCAGTATATTCCTCTACATGAAGATATTCATTTTGTGCAGTAATAGCTGCTGACTCATTAAATTTAATATTTGAACCTAAATCTAAATCATTTTTATAGTACTCAAGTACTTCAACTTCTCTTGTTGCATAATGATACATAATTGAAGGAGAGTTTTCTTCATAAACTACTGTACTATTACTCTCAGATAATTCATCTTTCACTTGAACTAATGCAATTACATCAGCAATATCAACTATTTCATTGTATTCAAAAACCTCATGGCTACCTTGTAATGGAATATCTATTGGTTTATTACTAGAATTTATATAATTAAATCCCACTATAAAGAACACAGAAAAGAATAAAATTATACTTAGAGTTTTTAATTTTTTCATTCTTATTTACCCCATTTCTGCTGTAAACTAAGTCTATCATATAGTTGTATAGAATAATCCGTTTTAACACCTTGTACCATAATAGAAAGTGTTGATTCTCCCGGCGGGTGAGCCATACTCAAAGCATGTCCCATTTCATGTGTAGCTGTAGCAGTTCGCTTAGTATCTGTATCTAAAAGAGTAGTTTTATATTGATAAACCATTGCTTTTACCCAAGTATCAGATAAAGTTGCAGAAGTTGCAGATGTACCAGTCCATGTCTTGTAGGGATACATAACCCCTAAATCCCCAGATAACGGTGCGTTAATAGAATTAAAATGTGTTACTACTTGTGCAGTAGAGCCATATTGATTTGACCCGCTAGAATATGTATAAGAAGCTTTCGAGGAAGCTCCGTTCCACTGGCTAGCTGCAGTAGTTGCTATTGAAGATGAGCCAGAGCCAACACCCCAAGTTAAGTGCCCCGATACAAATCCGCCACTCCATTCCGCTGCTTGCGTGTGGCTTGATAGATTTAATACACTAAAAGCCACTAAAAGAAAAAATAAAATACTAATATTTTTTAATTTTGACATAAAATACCTCCCGTTCCTTTTTTTAATATTAAAACTATGATTTCTTTATGGCAACCATATATAAGTTATCTTTAATTTACTCACTACTTCGATTATTGTGTTTCTAGCGTACTGAAAGTATTGCATTGAAAATATTTCCTGTTTTATGAAAACTACTTTTGTGTTCTGATATTGTATTGATTTTTATCTATCCCAAGATTAGGCTATCCGACTTGGCTATTTGATATCGTACGCTGTCTATCGGCTTGGTCATCCACCTTTGCCTTTGCGCTACTTTTTCCAAGAATCTATCCTGAGCAACGTTTTATACACTTTGTCAAACAAAAATTCAAAAACAAATTGTCACTTTCAGTAATTGTTTTAATCGTGATGATACAAACAGCTATCTTTCTCATGATTTTGTTTCATATCATGAATAATTATGAAGAAACCTCTATTTTTACGCTGTCTTCATGGGGCATGCTCAGTTTTTATTTTGTTAAAACGCTTTTGTCAGGACCATTAGGCGAGGAGTTAGGATGGAGGGGTTTTGCACTGCTGGAGCTTCAAAAGAAGTATTCGCCATTAATAGCTTCTATTATCATAGGCTTTTGGTGGGGAATGTGGCATTTACCGATATGGCTTACAACAGGGTTTATGGGAATAGATTTGGTCAAATATAGCTTCTTCTTTATGCTATCGATTATAGCTACGACCATCATCATGACAGTATTTTATACGATCAATCAGAATTTAATGATTCCTATTATTATTCATCAGCTCTTTAATTTTTTTATCGGTTCCATCAACGGAAACCTAATTGATTTAATCATGTATAATGCCATTTTATATTCGGCGGTGGCCGTTCTACTTATTTTGATTAATCCTAAAAAAGTATTGTATAGGATATAATCTGCCAAGAACTAGAAAGAATCCAGTTTTTATAATGGATTCTTTTTTTCGTCCGTTGCTAAATTTATATAGTATACATTTATATAGATAGTAAAAAAACGTTTTTTCGAGTGAATTGCCATGGATTTCTTGTCAACCTTATACAAGGAACGACTTACTTTTGACAATAAGAATAAAAGTCTATGAATTTATAAAAATACACTTGTATTTATTTTTATAACATGATACTATTCGTGTATAAACTTTTAAATGAATGTATAAACATACATATCGATAGAGCAATGGAGGCGCATTTTTAATGGCAAATAAAAAAGTAGTATTAGCTTATTCAGGTGGACTTGATACTTCGGTAGCAATTCCATGGTTAAAAGAACAAGGTTGGGACGTAATTGCAGTATGTCTTGACGTTGGCGAAGGAAAAGATCTTGAATTCGTAAAAAATAAAGCGCTTCAAGTAGGAGCGATTGAATCTTATATGGTGGATGCGAAAGACGAATTTGCTGAAGGGTATGCACTAATTTCTTTACAAGCACATACTTGGTATGAGCAAAAGTATCCATTAGTATCAGCGCTTTCCCGCCCACTTATCTCGAAAAAACTAGTAGAGATTGCGAATCAAGTAGGCGCAGATGCTGTTGCGCACGGTTGCACAGGTAAAGGGAATGACCAAGTTCGTTTTGAAGTATCGATAAAAGCATTAAATCCAGACTTAGAGGTATTAGCACCAGTACGTGAGTGGGGCTGGAGCCGTGATGAGGAAATCGAATATGCAATGAAGCATAATGTACCGATTCCTGCAACATTGGATTCACCATTCTCAATCGACCAAAACCTATGGGGCCGTGCGAATGAAGCTGGCATCATGGAAGACCCATGGGTGTCGCCACCAGAGGAAGCTTACGGCTTAACTGTTTCTGTTGAAAATGCACCGAATGAAGCAGAGTATGTGGAAATCGAGTTTGTAGCTGGTAAACCAGTAGCATTAAACGGAAAAGAAATGAAGCTTGCTGATTTAATTCAAGAATTAAATGCAGTAGCAGGTGCTCATGGAGTAGGACGTATCGATCACGTTGAAAATCGTTTAGTTGGTATAAAATCTCGTGAGGTTTATGAAATTCCAGGTGCAAAAGTGCTGTTAACAGCGCATAAAGAGCTTGAGGACTTAACGCTTGTAAAAGAATTAGCACACTTCAAGCCAGTAATCGAGAAAAAACTATCCGAATTAATTTACGACGGTCTATGGTTCTCACCATTACGTGATGCTCTTGAAGCATTCCTTGCCCAAACACAACAATATGTGAATGGTACAGTACGTGTGAAACTATTTAAAGGGCATGCGATTGTAGAAGGACGTAAATCACCAAATTCATTATACAGTGAAAAGCTAGCAACATACTCGAAGGAAGATCAATTCAATCACGCTTCCGCTGTAGGCTTTATCGAGTTATGGGGTCTACCAACTGTAGTGAACTCATCTGTGAATAAAAAGTAATGTTGAACAAGCAAGGTGTGGTGAGGCATTTGTGCTTATACTACACCTTTTGATAAGTAATCGAGGAAAAGGTGAGCTGACATGACAAAACTTTGGGGTGGACGTTTCCAAAAATCAGCAGAAGCATGGGTAGACGAATTTGGCGCATCCATTGGCTTTGACCAGCAACTTGTGCTAGAGGACCTTGAAGGTAGTGTTGCACATGTCACAATGCTTGGTGCCACAGGAATTTTACCAGCAGCTGATGTAGAGGCCATACTAGGTGGTCTTGCCCAATTAAAAGATAAGGCAATTGCGGGTGAGCTTGAATTTAGCGTTGCCAATGAAGATATACACTTAAATTTAGAAAAAAAGTTAATTGATTTAATAGGTCCTGTCGGTGGCAAACTACATACAGGACGTAGCCGAAATGACCAAGTAGCAACGGATATGCATCTTTTCTTGAAAAAGCGTGTGCAGGAAGCAATTGATTTAATTGTGACGTTCCAACAAACGCTTCTAGACAAAGCACAAGAGCATATTGAAACGATTGCACCAGGTTATACGCATCTACAACGTGCACAGCCAATATCCTTTGCACACCATTTAATGGCTTATTTTTGGATGCTAGAGCGTGATAAACAACGTTTTACAGAATCCATAAAACGTATTGATATTTTACCTTTAGGTGCTGGGGCAATGGCAGGGACAACTTTCCCGATTGACCGTTTAAAATCAGCAGAGCTATTAGGTTTTAGCGAGGTTTATGCAAACTCCATGGATGCGGTAAGTGATCGTGATTTTATCGTGGAATTTTTAAGTCATTCCTCCTTACTTATGGCACATTTATCACGCTTTGCTGAGGAAATTATTATCTGGTCTACAGATGAATTTAAATTTATCGAACTGGATGATGCCTTCTCAACAGGTTCTTCGATTATGCCACAAAAGAAAAACCCAGATATGGCAGAGCTTATTCGTGGTAAAACAGGGCGTGTTTATGGGAATCTAATGGGCCTATTAACGGTGTTAAAGGGCACACCATTAACGTATAACAAAGATATGCAGGAGGACAAAGAGGGTATGTTCGACACTGTTCATACGATTCTTGGTTCACTTAAAATCTTTGAAGGTATGATTCGTACAATGACTGTCAACACGGAACGCTTACATCAGGCTGTTCACGCTGATTTTTCAAATGCAACGGAGCTAGCAGATTACCTTGCTACAAAGGGGATGCCATTCCGTGAGGCACATGAGGTGACTGGTAAGCTTGTCTTTACATGTATTCAAAAGGGTATTTATTTATTAGACTTGCCATTGGAAGAAATGCAGCAAGAAAGTACGTTAATTGAAGCGGATATTTATGATGTACTAGCGCCAGAAGCTGCTGTTCGCCGCCGCCATTCCTTAGGTGGTACTGGCTTTGAACAAGTAAAAATCCAAATTGAAAAAGCGAAAGCCTGTCTTGTAGCCATTTAATTTTTGCGTGCATGTCCTTGTGACTTTTTGCATAGATATTCATTAAAGCTGTCCTGTGAGGCACTATGAAAACCTTTATCCTTTTTCACTGAGCCAGAGGGTGACGTGAAGAAGAGAACCTTACATATGTGAAGGACAATCCCCAATTCTGGAGACGCGGAATTGGGGTTTTTGTATAAGTAAATGTAGGAGGGATGAAGAAATGAATGAACGTTTTACAAAGGGGCTCGAAACAATTAAACAATATGTGACAGAGGAAGAAGCAGCACGGATGATTAAATCTGATGCATTAGCCGATATCGCACCCGATTTACGCAAAATGATTATTGAATTTGCTTACGGTGATGTCTATGCACGGCCTGGGCTGGATGCAAAGAGTCGAGCACTCGTCGTGATAACAGCGGTAGTTACACAAGGTGCTGCACCACAAACCAAAACGCATATTCAGCGTGGATTACATGCAGGCTTGACACAGACAGAAGTGGTCGAGGCACTTTTACAATTAGCACCCTACATCGGTTTTCCAAGAGTGCAAAATGCTTTAACGATAGCCCAACAAGTCTTTGCAGAAAAAAGCTAAAGCATGTATAAAAAATAGAAGAAGGCTCATAATAAGAGAGGAACCACTTATTAATCTAATCTGATGGGGAGGATGCAGAATGAGTAGTAATAGTCAAACACCCAAAGACCAAGAATCTCAGGAAAGTCCGCCACAACTGTTGAAGGTTGAAGCTTCATAAATCTTAAGCCTAAAGGTGAAACAGACTATTCTGTTTTGCTATAGATTAAGAAGAAGTGTAAACTATACCAGTTAAAAATCAAATAGAAGCAATAAGTGTCCATGGATCCAGAATTATTCTGGGTCCTTTTTGTTTCTTATGGGGTCTAAAGTGCTCAAGATATCCGCTCTAAATGAAGTTCAAAGCGCTCCTAAGGAAGGAGAACCCGCTCTAAATGGAGTTAAAGCGCTCCTAAGGAAGGGGGATCCGCTCTAAATGGAGTTCAAAGGGCTGTTAGTATAAAAAATGGACACGAACTTAAGAGAGACTTATGATGAAGGAACAAAAAGGACGTGTCGAAAATGGAAAAGCAAACAAGAAAAAGATTATCGCAAGAAACCAAAGATTATATTGTG
>NZ_JAVGCX010000032.1:0-8609 GCF_052928325.1 Lysinibacillus sp. BSL11
ACAGGTGCAATCGTTGGTTACCAACCATTTGGTGGCTTCAACATGTCAGGTACAGATTCAAAAGCAGGTGGCCCAGACTACCTACAACTGCATATGCAAGCAAAAACAACTTCAGAAATGCTTTAATTTTCACACTGACGTGAGGGCTATTCAAAGTAAGTAGAAATTGAGGCATTTTGAATAAATTTGTGACACTTCTCCAGGTAACGCTACCCTGGCTAAAACCGTAAACTTTCATGACGTAGTTTATCTTGGAGAAGTTAGCAAATTTCTCGTTTGAATTGTTGCTATATTCTTAATCATTCTACTTATAGTGATACATAGTCCCTTTCTTTTATAATGATGATTAGTAAGGAGAGAATAGGATATGACAAAAACTCAACAAGTTATTGAACAAACACAAAATTTTGGTGCGGCAAACTATCATCCACTGCCAATCGTTATTTCAGAGGCTGAGGGTGCTTGGGTTAAAGATCCAGAAGGTAACAAATATTTAGATATGTTATCTGCTTATTCAGCAGTAAACCAAGGACATCGTCACCCAAAAATTATCGCTGCTTTAAAAGAGCAAGCTGATAAAGTAACGTTAACTTCACGTGCTTTCTATAGCGAAAATCTTGGTGAATGGTATGAGCTAGTAGGGAAATTAACAAATAAAGAAATGGTATTACCGATGAATACGGGTGCTGAAGCAGTAGAAACTGCGTTTAAAGCAGCTCGACGTTGGGCATATGATGTAAAAGGCGTAGAAGAGGGTAAAGCTGAGGTTATTGCATGTAATGGTAACTTCCATGGTCGTACAATGCTAGCTGTATCTTTATCTTCTGATGAAGAATACCGTCGTGGTTTTGGTCCAATGCTACCAAATGTTAAATTAGTAGATTATGGTAATCTGGAAGCTTTAAAAGCTGCTATTACACCAAACACTGCTGCATTTTTAATTGAGCCAATTCAAGGTGAAGCGGGTATCGTAATTCCAACAGAAGGCTTCTTAAAAGCAGCTCGTGAACTTTGCCGTGAAAACAATGTACTATTCATTGCTGACGAAATTCAAGCTGGTTTAGCACGTACAGGTAAAATGTTTGCTTGTGATTGGGAAGAAGTAGAACCAGATATGTATATCTTGGGTAAAGCTCTAGGTGGCGGCGTGTTCCCAATTTCTTGTGTGGCTGCAAACCGTAGTATTTTAGGTGTATTCAACCCAGGTTCACATGGTTCAACTTTTGGAGGTAATCCTTTAGCTTGTGCAGTTTCAATTGCATCTATTAAAGTATTATTAGATGAAAAATTAGCAGAGCGTTCACACGAACTTGGTGAATACTTCAAAGGTAAATTAAAAGAAATTAACAACCCAGTTATTAAGGAAGTACGTGGTCGTGGTTTATTTATCGGTATGGAGCTAACAGAAGCAGCTCGTCCATACTGTGAAAAACTTAAAGAATTAGGTCTATTATGTAAAGAAACACATGATACAGTGATTCGTTTTGCACCACCACTTGTTATTTCTCAAGAAGATTTAGATTGGTCAATTGAACAAATTGAAAAAGTATTTAAACTTTAACAAAATGTTCACATTTTAATTCGGAAGTATGTTACAATGATGCCGATAACTATCATTAAAAAAAACAAAGAGGCGATTTAATAATGTCTGAAAACTTAAATCTTTTCACATCAACACAAGATGTCATTCAAGATGCTCTAAATAAACTTGGCTATGATGAAGCAATGTATGAATTACTAAAAGAACCGCTTCGCATGCTACAAGTACGTATTCCAGTGAAAATGGATGATGGTACAACAAAAGTATTTACTGGTTACCGTGCACAACATAATGATGCTGTAGGACCAACTAAAGGTGGGGTTCGTTTCCACCCACAAGTGTCTGAGGAGGAAGTTAAAGCGCTTTCAATGTGGATGACATTGAAATGTGGTATTGTCGATCTACCATACGGCGGTGGTAAAGGCGGTGTCATTTGTGATCCACGTCAAATGTCAATGGGCGAAATCGAACGTTTAAGCCGTGGCTATGTTCGTGCGGTAAGTCAAATCGTAGGACCAACAAAAGATATTCCTGCGCCAGACGTATTTACAAATGCACAAATTATGGCATGGATGATGGATGAATATAGCCGCATGGATGAATTCAACTCTCCAGGCTTCATCACTGGTAAGCCACTAGTACTTGGTGGTTCTCAAGGTCGTGACCGTGCGACTGCACAAGGTGTTACAATCGTAATAGAAGAAGCAGCAAAAAAACGTGGTATTGATATTAAAGGTGCTCGTGTTGTTATTCAAGGATTTGGTAACGCAGGAAGCTTCCTTGCGAAATTCATGCATGATTTAGGTGCGAAAGTAATCGGTATTTCAGATGCTTATGGTGCACTTCATGATCCTGAAGGTTTAGATATCGACTATTTATTAGATCGTCGCGATAGCTTCGGAACAGTAACTACTTTATTTGAAAACACAATTTCTAACAAAGAATTATTAGAGCTTGATTGTGATATTTTAGTACCAGCTGCTATTGAAAACCAAATTACTGCTGACAATGCACATAATGTAAAAGCAAGTATCGTAGTAGAAGCAGCAAATGGTCCAACAACAGCTGAAGCAACTAAAATCTTAACAGAGCGTGGCATTTTACTTGTACCAGACGTATTAGCCTCTGCAGGTGGGGTTACAGTTTCTTACTTTGAATGGGTGCAAAATAACCAAGGTTATTATTGGACAGAAGAAGAAGTGGAAGAGCGTCTATACAAAAAAATGGTCGAAGCATTTGATAATGTATATACAACAGCAACAACACGTAACATCAACATGCGCTTAGCAGCTTACATGGTAGGTGTTCGCCGTACTGCAGAAGCTTCTCGCTTCCGTGGTTGGGTTTAAGTAAAATTAAGATAATGAGTCATTCCTATATTAATGGGATGACTCATTTTTTTCATTTTTATTCGATTGAAGAAGGTGGTCTAGGCGCTGTTCTAGTAGCATCTTTTTTTCGTTCCTTATTTTTTGGATTTTAAAAAATCTTAGCAGAAAAAAGCCCGAAATTATAGTTATGACAACAATTATAATAATAAGCATGTGCAAAAATTCCTTTTATTTTATGTAATGTCTAGTACTATACAACTATTGCCTGAACAAAATCTAAACAACTTGAAAAAACGCCTTCGAAATAGCAAAGTGTTGACAGCGTTTAATCTTTGCTTTCTCTAGCGTAATTATGAGAAAATCCAACTAGAAAGGGGCGAATTAGATGGATTCATTTACTTTTTTTAACCCAGTGAAACTACATTTTGGTGAGGATGCACTTGAAAAATTACCGAAAGAATTAGAGCAATTTGGAAACAAGGTATTAGTTGTATATGGTGGCGGAAGTATTAAATTGAATGGTGTATATGATGCTGTTATCGAGAAATTACAACAGGCGGATAAGACTGTATTTGAATTAGGTGGTGTAGAGCCAAATCCACGAGTGGAAACAGCTAGACGAGGTATTGAGATATGCAAAACAGAAGGAATTGACTTGGTTCTTGCTGTGGGTGGTGGTTCAGTAATCGATTGTTCTAAATTAATTGTTGCTGGCGCTAAGTATGATGGCGATGCTTGGGATATCGTGAAACGTAAAGTGTTTGTAGAACAAGCTATACCACTAGGAACGGTATTAACACTTGCTGCTACAGGCTCAGAAATGAATGCTGGATCAGTGATAACGAATGCTGCTACTGAAGAAAAACTAAGTTGGGGTAGTCCAGCAGCCTTCCCGAAATTTTCAATACTAAATCCAGCATATACAGTGACTGTACCTAAAAATCACACTGTATATGGAATAGTGGATATGATGTCACATGTATTTGAGCAATATTTCCACAATACAACGAATACTCCTATCACAGATGAAATGTGTGAAGGGGTATTGCGAACGGTTATTACGACAGCTCCAAAATTATTAGAGGACCTAGAAAATACGAAGTTACGTGAAACCATTCTATTAGCAGGGACAATTGGTTTAAATGGATTCCTATCAATTGGTTCACGAGGGGATTGGGCATCTCATAATATTGAACATGCCGTATCTGCTGTTTATGACATTCCACATGCAGGTGGTTTAGCCATTCTTCAACCGCATTGGATGCGTTTAAATGTACCAGTAAATCCTGAGCGTTTTGCAGGTATAGCAACACGTGTGTTTGGAGTCGAGGCAACAGGCAAAACAGTAGAAGAGGTTGCTTATGAGGGGATTGATCGTTTATCTGCATTTTGGACATCATTAGGGGCACCTAGTCGTTTGGCAGATTACGATATTGATGATTCGAAATTCCAGCAAATTGTAGATCATGCTATGCAAAATGGCCCTTTTGGCAACTTTAATCGATTGCAAGAGGAAGATGTAAGAACTATTTTACAAAATTCTCTTTAATACATTAAGTATGAGACTATGCTTATAGCCTCATACTTTTTTTATTGCAAGGTTAAGAAAAATTAACGATAAATGTAGAATTTTGTCGTAGAAGTTTCTTTAGTCCTGCAATATAATAAAATAGATAGATAATAAAGGGATTGCAAATACATTTTTCTTTATTTTAAGTGAGTAAAGTCATGTTTTTATTGAGTCATTCAACCTATATTGTAGATTGTTTTACTATAAGGTGATTTATTGAATGACAGAAAAGAATGGTTTTTTGTCGTAATCAGTCAATTCGTGTGTCAATGTTCAGAAGTTGTTCAGCCACCTTTACTAAAATAATTACAATATTAAACAAAGAGGAGAGGGATCAAATGTTGAAACAATTGCTACAGGACCGTATTGTTACATTAAGTTGTATAGAAATGCCATTTCAGCAACATGTTTATAAAATGCAAAATTGTGTAGAAGTATTAGGAATTGAAGCGAAATCATTGCAAATTGAAAATGATAAAATTATCACTGGATACATTGTAGATCAAAGTATATTTTTTAAAAGCGTGCGTTTTGGGCAAACGAATGTTATTTTTTCGGATGGTGTAAATAAAGCAATTGTACAATTATTTGTTCGTCCTTCTGGAGAAATTGTTGTAGAAGTTAAGCCGTATTTGGGGGGTGCTGAGATTGTTCCTGTTTATTATCGAACAATTTTAGCAGATACAGCTATTGCAATTGATTTAAAAGGTGCTTTAAAACATTATTTGGTAGCCCATCAATTCATGAATTTAGAAGATTCAATTGCTGAAGTACATTATCAATCCATGCATCCGAATGTATTAAAGGATTCTTTTGCAGGAAATTTTGTGTTGGGTTGTCATGTGGATGGCAGAAATATTCTCAATGCAGAAGAGTATGCATTAGCTAATCGTCAAGCCTCCTTACAATTTTCAAAAATTGTTATTCATCAGAATGGTAAAAGACAAATGATTGCTTGTAATAAATTACTTACTTTTATGGTTACAAACCATGTTTATGTAGGTTATGAGGATATTCCTAATTTAAAATTAGTCTAACAAATAGCCAACTGCCTGAAATACGGCAATTGGCTATTTGTTTTTATAAAGTATTAAATGGAGTTATTTGGTTTCTCACCAACGTGTATCCAGCTAGCTTTCCCGTCATCCTCGTCGAATAAAATAGCTACTTTAGATACTCCTTTTTGGCTTAGGATTACCTCTGTTAAATGATCACGTACATCATCTAAAAAGGCTAACGATAAAAGCGGATCTGCTTCAGCTACTAATTCTACATGTAAAAACTCTCCTTCTTTAATCACTTCAAGACGCACAATATCTTTTATATTCGGATCATCCATTACGAGGTGAGCGATATGGTTTAACATCTCTTCATCAGTCTCGCCAATGACGCCACGTGCATTATCGAGGAATACCTTACCAACTACATAAAACATCATGACCCCAATTATCATCGAAACTAGCCCTTCTATTCGACCCCAACCTGTAAAATAAGCAATTAAAATAGCAGCAAAGGCTAAGAAGTTGCCCCCAGTAGCAACTAAATCTTCCATAAAAACTAATTTTGTTGCCGGTTTTGCCCTATTCAAGTATGAGAAAGCTTTGGGAATAGCTGCGATACCTGCCTTTTCTTGACCTGCTTCATGTAACACTTCTGAAGCCGCTTTAGCTAGAACCGTCCCTTCTAAAACAATCCCGATGAATAATACTCCTAGGGCGATCAGTATCCCGCTCGACTCTCCTGCGGGATGAATAAAATGATGCCAACCTTCTTTTATTGTTTCATAAGAAAGGATAGCTACAATTATTACGGCAAAAAGGCAAACTAAATTGACAATACGACCGAAGCCACCAGGAAATTGTTTTGTAGGTGCCTTTTTAGAGAGTGCTGAGCCTATATACACAAATAATTGGTTTGCTGCATCGCCTAGAGAGTGCATCATTTCTGCAAACATCGCCACGTTACCTGTAAAGAAAAAGGCGATTCCTTTAATAATTCCTAAAAAGGCATTTACACATGCAGCCATTAGAGAGGGTTTGTTGCCGTCTTTTAGTAGTTTTAATAGTTCTGCCATAAAAAATCCTCCAACTAGTTTAAAATTTCCATTTCGATTTTTTCTATATAAGATAGTGCTCGTAATGAACGATAAAAGGACAACAAATTATCCGAGACGATTAAGGAAAGGCGTAAATCTAACTCATGTAAAACACTATCATTTTTTAAGTGCACATCTTTAATGCGTATATTTTCAATGATAATGTTGTTGTCCTTTAAAAATAATAGAAATGCTTCTGTATGGTTGTCATCATCAATTTGAACTTTTAATAAAATTTCCCGCATACGAATTCGCTTGGGTCCGATTTTCATAAGAAAAGGTGATAGTACTTCAATTCCAAAAACAATGATCACAACAGCTAGTGTTGCATCCATGTAAAAACCTGCACCAACCGCAATACCGATACCAGCGGCTCCCCAGATCATAGCAGCGGTTGTTAAACCCGTAATGCTGTCATTCCCGCGTCTTAGAATGACTCCTGCACCAAGAAAGCCAATTCCACTAACAATTTGTGCTGCTAAACGAAGAGGGTCCATCGTAATATTAATATCTTCTCTAGCGGGGGTTGAGTAGGCTGTTTCAATGGAGATAATCGTTAATAAGCAGCTGAAAGTAGCAATAACTAAACTTGTTTTTAATCCAACTGGTTTTTTCTTTAATTCCCTTTCGATACCGATTACTAAACTTAATGTGGCTGCAATAACTAATTTTATGCCAACTTCATATGTAATCATATTTTCGAATAATGTTTCCATACACAACCCTCCGTTGTTATTTCGTATTGCTAAGAGATATGCAAACTGTCATTATTATATGTGCATCACTTTTTTGTATTGTACAACATGAAGTAAGGACATATAAGTATTTTTTTAGGAAGGTGGGGTTTTTTGGAGCAGCCAAAAATTCATCCATACATCCCAATTGTGATCGGTGTAATTTCAGTATCGATGTCAGCAATTTTTGTGAAATTAGCATCGGCGGAAGCGGGGATTATAGCATTTTATCGCATGCTATTTTCCGTTTTAATCATGGCGCCATGGTTTTTAAAAGGATATACAAAGGAGTTAGCAACTTTAAAAAGACGTGATTGGCTATTTTCTTCAGTTGCTGGGATTTTTTTAGCTTTTCATTTTATATTATGGTTTGAATCACTCAACTATACTTCAGTAGCAAGTTCAACAGTTTTAGTAACGCTACAACCTTTGTTTGCGTTTGTGGGCACTTATTTTTTCTTTAAAGAAAAAATTACGATGAAAACAATCGTAGCAGGATCCATTGCAATAATAGGAAGTGTTTTAATTAGTTGGGGCGATTTTAAAGTAAGTGGAACAGCCTTTTATGGAGATGTACTGGCGCTCGTTGCATGTGCACTTGCAACAGCTTATTTTCTATTAGGACAGGATGTACGTAAAAGATTATCACTTGTGACCTATACAATGGTTGTATATGTTGTAAGTACCATCACTTTATTTATATATGTAATGATTAAAGGGGAATCATTTGGTCCATATTCTTCGATGGATTGGTTATGGTTTTTCTTATTAGCATTAATCCCAAATTTACTTGGTCATACTTTGTTTAATTGGTCAATTAAATATGTTAGTACGAATGTTGTTTCAATTGCTATATTATTTGAGCCTGTAGGAGCTGCTCTTTTAGCTTTGGTGATATTTAAAGAGTATTTAATCATGACACAAATCATCGGTGGATTGATTGTATTAGCAGGAATTCTATTGTTTGTAATAGATATTAAAAAGATTTTTAATTTTTTTATGAAAAATGCTTGATTTTTAAAATGCTATATTATATATTATTACTTGTCCTTAACAAGAAGAAACGCTTGAAAATAAAGTTTTAAAAAGTTGTTGACTTATAGTTAAGAATGAGGTAAGATAATAAAGTCGCTGAAAACGACTTGAATAAAATGAACCTTGAAAACTGAACAGGCAAAACGTAATCAATAAAGTTTTAAGTAGCTAGTTTTACTAGTGAACGAAACACAATTTTGGACATCAAACATGATGCCAGCAAAACAATTTGAGCTAATCAAATTTCTTTTATGGAGAGTTTGATCCTGGCTCAGGACGAACGCTGGCGGCGTGCCTAATACAT
>NZ_JAVGCX010000033.1:0-8124 GCF_052928325.1 Lysinibacillus sp. BSL11
GTTCGCTCGACTTGCATGTATTAGGCACGCCGCCAGCGTTCGTCCTGAGCCAGGATCAAACTCTCCATAAAAGAAATTTGATTAGCTCAAATTGTTTTGCTGGCATCATGTTTGATGTCCAAAATTGCGTTTCGTTCACTAACTGAAGCTAGTTACTTAAAACTTTATTGATTACGTTTTGCTTGTTCAGTTTTCAAGGTTCATTTTGTTTACTGCTGTTTCAGCAGCAACTCTTATATAATATCATGCGCCACACACCGTGTCAACAATAATTTTAAAATTATTTTTCCGTTTCAATCAGTTGTATTAGCGACTTTTATAACTATACCATAATCTTTTTATATTGCAAGCCTTTTATAAAATAAATATTAAAGCTGTTATTCCTAAGACACCAGGAATACCTAAAACAGCGATTGTTAAGACCGAAAACAGATTGATTGGCACATTATATCCTATATAACCAATACCTAAATGGATTACGAATAATAGTAGAAAAGCAAATGCAAATCTAAACCAAAACACCGATAATCCTTCTAAGATTTTACCCATTTTAGCATGTCTTATTATTACATAAAGAAAAAGAAGCCCGACAGGAATACAAATACTCATAATTACTAACTCAGACATATAGTTGCCCCCTCAATTAAATAATTATGAAAGTTTATGTTTCCTGTTTTGCTTCTATGAATATTTTACAAAGAACTATTTTATTAATACCTTACGAATTCTAGCTTCCTTAAACAAATAGAAATGAATACTTTCTGCTGTTTTGCGTTGAGCAATTACACCTAGGTCATAATCATCCATTAATTCTTCTATTATCTTTGCCTGCTGTAAATCCTCTTTTGTTTCTTTAATCAGATTCACAAGCTTATCATCAAATTCCTTTTTTAATTTCCCTTTACTACGGAAGAACATACTAATCCCTCACTCATAACTCGCGTCGGCCTTCCATTGCCTTAGACAGCGTAACCTCATCTGCGTATTCTAGATCTCCACCTACTGGCAATCCATGAGCAATACGAGTTGTACGAATGCCTGACGGTTTGACAAGGCGAGAAATATACATAGCGGTTGCCTCACCCTCGATTGTTGAATTTGTAGCTAAAATAAGTTCTTGGACACTTTCATCTTGCAAGCGCACTAGCAAAGAAGCAACATTAATGTCTTCTGGACCAATACCATCCATTGGTGAAATAGCTCCTTGAAGTACATGGTACATACCGTTGTAGTCACGCATTTTTTCCATTGCAATCACATCTTTTGTATCTTGTACAACACAAATAATAGAATGATCTCGCTGCTTATCTGTACATATGTGACAAGGATCTACATCCGTTATATTGCCACAAATAGAACAGTAGCTTAGGTTTCGTTTAGCATCAATTAGTGCTTTAGAGAAAGATAATACATCGTCTTCCTTCATTGTTAACACAAAAAACGCCAGACGAGCCGCAGTTTTCGGCCCGATACCTGGCAATTTCATAAAACTATCGATCAATTTAGATATTGGTTCTGGGTAGTACATATGAATACCTCCTAGAATGGAAGGTTTAAGCCTTGCGTGAATTTACCCATAGTTGAGTTTGTTTTTTCTTCTACTTTTTTCAACGCTTCATTTGTTGCAATAACAATTAGGTCTTGTAGCATTTCGATATCTTCTGGGTCTACTACAGATTCATCTAGATTTACTGAAACTACTTCACGCTGACCAGAAACTGTTACTTTCACCATACCGCCGCCTGCAACACCTTCAAATTGCTCAGCATTTAGAGCTTCTTGAGCCTCCATCATTTCCTTTTGCATTTTTTGCATTTTTTTCATCATACCTTGCATATTTCCCATTCCACGCATAAATGTTTCCTCCTAAAAATTTAATCTTCAATAATTTCAACAAAATCTTTACCAAAGAGCTTTTCAGCCTCTGTTACAAGTGGGTCTTGTGAAGCAAGAGGTTGGGCATCATCGATAAATGGTTCTTCTGGCATTTCTGCCGGTGGTGGCTCTAATAATTCTTCTCCATGCTCTGATTCAGTCTGTGATTTCTTTTGCTGCAGACCATGATCACGAATAAACTCTTCACGCATTTTTAACCACGATTCTTCTGGTATACATAGCATCTCGTACATTGTACCAGTTTGCCCTGCAATTAATTGTGTAAAGTGAGCCTTTAAAGACTGGTTGTCGGCAACCATCTGACAATGAATATCATACTTGAATTTTAACACAAAAGCACTTGAAGATGCCGCAACAGGTTCGGCTTCTGCTAAAAGAGCCGATTGTGATTTTTGCATTTGACTTAAGGCTTGTGCCCAAATGGACTTAATACGTTGCACATCCTGCTTTGTTGCATCTTTCAGCACTTCCTGAATACGACCTGTAGGTGCTTTATAACCATTCGGGCTTTTAGCTCGAGGCCGTTGCTCTTTTTGTGCTGTCGTCGTTTGCATAGGTGTCCCCGTTTGCAGTTGTAAGGATAGTTGCTGAACCAGTTGTTCAAGAGCTACAATTTTTTGAGTGAGATCAGGGTTTTCTCCCATTTCATTTGTAGTCACCGTCTGATGGGCTATCCCTCCTGAAAACTGTACCATTTTAAGCAAAGCCGTCTCTAAATAAATTTTGGTATGGTGAGAGAAACGCATCTCTTGCTGTGTCTTTGCAAGTATATCAATATATCCATAAAGCATATTTGGTGCAAACTCGTGCGCTAAAGTGAATACACGTTCCTCAGGAGATACAAGCTCTAAAAGTTCAGCTAAATCATCACTTGTTTGAAGTAATAATAAATCGCGGAAAAATGTAATTAAATCCTCTGAGAGTCGCAAAGGGTCCTTACCGTCAGCTATAAGTTGCTCTAAAAGGGTAAGCATTTGCGCAACATCTTTTACTTTGAGTGCCTCCGCTAGATCATAAAAAACATCCTGACTAATAGAACCTGTAACTAACAACGTATCCTCAAGTTTTAATTTTTCGCCACTAAAAGACACAACTTGGTCCAATAAGCTTAAAGCATCACGCATTCCCCCTGCGGCTGATTGTGCAATCACCTTTAAACCTTGTTCTTCATATGGTAAGTCAATATCTTCTAAAACAACTTTCATACGTTCAATAATATCATTAGTAGAAAGTCGTTTAAAATCAAAGCGCTGACAACGAGAAATGATCGTAGCAGGCAATTTATGAGGCTCTGTAGTTGCTAAAATAAACACGGCATGAGGAGGTGGTTCTTCCAACGTTTTTAAAAGAGCGTTAAAAGCACTTGTAGAAAGCATATGCACTTCGTCTATGATGTACACCTTATATCTACTGCTTGCAGGAGCAAAACGCACCTTTTCTATGATATCCCTTATCTCTTCAACACGTGAATTTGAGGCTGCATCAAATTCAATTACATCTGGATGAGAACCATCTGTAATACTTATGCATGTAGCACATTCATTACACGGCTCTTTCGATGGTGCATGTTCACAATTCAAGGCCTTCGCAAAGATTTTAGCAGTACTTGTTTTCCCTGTACCACGGGGCCCAGAAAACAAGTAAGCATGTGTTGTTTTATTTGCTAGGAGAGCATTTTGTAGCGTTCTTTTGACATGTGTTTGACCAGACATTTCTCGAAAAGATTGCGGTCTATACACACGGTAAAATGCTTGATACGTCACTGATTTCCTCTCTCCTTCTCCATTTAATTGAATAGTTTTATTATAGCATTTGCTGCATTATATAGAAAATGAAGTTGCTAAATTTAAAATAAAAAAGCATCCGCCTATAATAGACGGATGCTTTGAATTGGCAATTTAATGCCGTGCACCTTTCCTTGACAGCCGCACATAAGCGTTACTCTTGTCGTTAGCTCAGATTAGGCAACCCCGCGGCACATGAATAAGACCACTTAATGCTGCTTCCTTCCGGACCTGACATGGTTCATGGGTATCCATTGCGCAGGACCCAATCGTCAACACTACGTGCAAAAGGCAGACCAAACAATACGGACAGCCTCGAAAAAGGAATTCAGTCTCGCTAGAGCGGATTGCGAGTTACAGGACACCGCTACCTTCCCACCTAGCACGGCAATAACTAGTATACTGACTGTTTGTATAAAATGCAACTTAATGCACAAATTATTTATTTCTAAGTGACGATTTAAACATTATATATTTTTTCAAAAATTATCTTGACGTTCGTTTCTAGTTATGATAAATTTATTTTTGTCGATAAGACAGTAAAGCAATATAACATGGAGGTATACCCAAGTCTGGCTGAAGGGATCGGTCTTGAAAACCGACAGGCGGGTAACACCGCGCGGGGGTTCGAATCCCTCTACCTCCTCCAGTTTTAAATTTCCGACTACGAATGTAGCCGTTTTTTTTTTGCCTAAATTGTATGTATTACTTGTTAGATACCACTTCCGCCTCGGTTGTGGTATTTTTTATTATATCAATGATGGGAGGTTGTTGAATTGCAATCGAAATTACTTATGACGCGTGCTTCCCTTACTTGGATTTTCATTATTGCTGTTATGACCGCAATAGGTAGTGAAATTAAAATTATGCCTTTTGCTAATACAACTTTCCGTTTTGGTTTAGGAACAATTGTCTTCTTTTTATGCACATTAATTAAACCTACACCAATTATTTTAGCAGGTGTAGCTACCGGTATTGTGACAACTATTTTTCGGGTTATTAATTCGACATTACATGATGTTCTGATTGCCGAGAGTATATTTAACCATTTACCAGCCGGTTTATTTTATGTATTGTTTGCAGTATGCCTGCAAATTTTAGATATTCAACAATACAGAGAAAAGCCACTAAAACTTGGTTTACTCGTTGCTTTTAGTGAGGTCATCAGTAATTTAGCTGAACAAATTTTCCGATTTTTTGTCCAAACATATACTTTTTTATTTCTCCATGATCTCTTGATCCTATTAGCGGTAGCATTATTACGAAGCTTTTTTGTAGTAGGGATTTACAGCTCTATTTTGATAGCTGAACAAAAAAAGCGGGTACAAGAAATGCTGAATATTGGATCTGATCTCTATGTGGAGACACTATATTTAAAAAAGTCAATGAATCATATTGAAACAATTACAGGTAGTGGTTATGAATTATATCGTCAGTTAAAGACGCTAGGTTTTCGAGCGGAAAGTTTACAAGCACTTCATATTGCCCAGGAAATCCATGAAGTGAAAAAGGATTCTCAACGGATATATGCTGGTATTTCAAAGATTGTCGGGGAAAAGAGCTTTGGCCCTTTTGTATTATCTGAATTATTGCATTATATTGAAGAAGGTAATAGGAAATATGCAGAATTACTTGGTAAGGAAATACAATTTCATACATGTATAGACTTTGATTTTCAAACGAAAGATCATATTGCACTCCTTGCTCTATTAAATAATTTATCAGCCAATGCTGTTGAGGCTATTGAAAAGCAAGGGATCATTTCTATTGCTATTGAGCGCCAAGAGGATAATACTGTAATAACCGTATGTGATAATGGACAAGGGATTTCCCAAGCAGATATTTCTGTTATTTTTGAACCTGGATACACCACTAAATTCAATGTTGATGGTGTTGCAGCAACTGGCATTGGGCTTTCGCATGTTGCTGAACTAGTAGAAAAATTAAAAGGCTCAATAACCGTTGAATCAAACAATCAATACACAACGTTTAAAATCATAATTCCTACGCAAACTATTCAAACGGGAGAGACTTAAATGAGGTATTTTATTGTAGATGATGATCGTGCAAGTCGTGTTATGTTAAAGCAAATTATTGAAGATAGCGGGTTAGGAACAGTTATTGGTGAGGCTCGAAATGGTGAAGATGCCATTCCGCAAATTTTAATGACACAGCCAGAGTTTGTACTTATTGATTTACTGATGCCTAAGCTTGATGGTATAGCAACTGTGGAACAACTTATGCAAAATCGTTTCGAGGGACAATTTATTATGATTTCACAGGTAGTGAATAAGGAAATGGTTGGCGAAGCCTATGAGCAAGGAATTGATTTCTTCATTCATAAACCAATCAATCGTATTGAAGTTGAAAATGTTTTAAAAAAAACAACTGAACAATTTCGACTTAAAAATTCACTATTAGTGATACGTCAATCACTTACAAACATTGAGTTAAGTGAACAAAAGACTCATAAAGCTACATCACGAGACCATATTCAATCTATTTTGAATGATATGGGGATTGTCGGGGAAATTGGTAGTGAGGATATCATTGCCATTATAGAAACATTACTTGCTCACCAGCACAAGATTGCACCCCTTCCTCCATTAAAGGAGCTTTATGAAGAAATTGCAGCTGTGACCAAGGCTACGCCAGATGAAATTTTAAAAGAGAGTAAGGCCATCGAGCAGCGTGTGCGTCGTACAATATTAGCTGCCATGATTAATCTTGCTAATTTAGGGGTTGTTGATTACACAAACTCAGAATTCGAGTACTATGCCCCTCGCTATTTTGATTTTAAAGAAATTCGTCAGCTCATGACACAGATTGAAGATCACGATAATCGTAAAGCAAAGGTAAATATTAAGAAGTTTATTCAAGTGTTATATTCAGACATTTTAACAAAAGTAAATTAATTTTCTCGGATTTTGTCGGATTCCATAAGTCCTCCGTATTATTAAAGTAAGGCGTGTCCTAAAAATTTAATATTAGGGGAGGTACAAAGGATTTGAAAAAGAAATTTAAAGTCAGTTTAGCCGCTCAGATTTTAATCGGTTTGATTTTAGGGATCATTGTTGGTGGTATCTTTTACGGAAACCCCAAAATTGAGACATATCTACAACCATTAGGGGATATATTTTTACATCTTATTAAGATGATTGTTGTACCGATTATTATTTCGACATTAATCGTTGGTGTTGCTGGTACTGGAGATATGAAGCAACTTGGACGATTAGGCGGGAAATCAATAATTTACTTTGAGATTATTACTACAGTTGCAATCGTAGTTGGATTACTTTCTGCAAACATTTTCCAACCTGGTGCAGGTATTAACATGAATGAATTATCTCAAGGGGATATTTCGAAGTATGTATCAACAACTGAGGAAGTACAGCATGAAGGACCATTTGATATCATTGTAGGCATTGTCCCAACAAATATTATTCAGTCAATGGCTGAAGGTAATATGCTAGCAATTATCTTCTTCTCAGTTATTTTCGGTTTAGGGGTTGCTGCAGTAGGTGATCGAGGGAAACCAGTCTTAGACTTCTTCCAAGGGGTAGCAGATGCTATGTTCTGGGTAACAAACCTCGTAATGAAATTCGCTCCACTAGGGGTATTTGGTTTAATTGGTGTAACCGTTTCCAAATATGGATTTGCTTCACTGGTTCCACTTGCCAAATTGGCAATTCTTGTTTATGCAACCATGCTATTCTTTATCTTTGTCGTTCTTGGACTTGTGGCAAAATTCGCAGGGATCAGCATCTTCTATTTAATTAAAGTATTAAAAGATGAGCTAATTTTAGCCTTCTCAACAGCAAGTTCTGAAGCTGTATTACCACGTGTTATGATGAAAATGGAGAAATTAGGGGCGCCAAAGGATATTGTATCTTTTGTTATACCGACCGGTTACTCTTTTAACTTAGATGGGTCAACACTATATCAAGCCATTGCAGCATTATTTATTGCTCAAATGTACGGTATTCACCTAAGCATTGGTGAACAAATTACGTTAATGCTTGTATTAATGGTTACATCTAAAGGTATTGCAGGTGTTCCAGGGGTATCATTCGTAGTACTTCTAGCAACTTTAGGTACTGTAGGTATTCCACTTGAGGGACTAGCCTTCATTGCTGGTATTGACCGTATTCTTGATATGGGACGTACAGTTGTTAACGTAATTGGTAACTCATTAGCGTCATTAGTAATGGCTAAGTGGGAAGGCCGTTTCGATCGAGAAAAGATGAAAAATTACTTTAATGAAAATGAAAACCTAGCGTAATTTTAAAAAAACCCTCACGATGTTGGATGGCATCGTGAACTGCACCCCAATTGTTAGACACATCTAACAATTGGAGGTGCATTTTTTTTATGGCTAAATATAGTGCAGAGGAAAAATTACAAGCAGCTTTACGATACTTAGAAGGCAAAGAAAGTTCACATG
>NZ_JAVGCX010000034.1:0-6280 GCF_052928325.1 Lysinibacillus sp. BSL11
TAGGGGGTGAACAGTTTTGCGGACGGGATCTAGTCCCACGGGCCAGACGTTCTACCCCGACTACCGTTATAATAAGACCTAAAAGAAAAAGGTCAACCAGAAAAAACTGGCTAACCTCATATTACGATCGGGCCAGATTGTGGAATAAGCAGGAACTAATAATTATTAGGAGAAATATAAAAGTATAGTTCAAATTAACGAAGAGGATTGTTATGAAATGGAGGACGGTAATTATGAAAATTTATAATACAGTTCCATATTTTTTATTAAACTACATGCCCTCGGAGCGGTTCTTAAAACACTACCATGAAAAGTTCTCACAACACTTCAAGGAATACTTTCTGTATCATTGTAAAAATCCAGATGAGAAGATTAAAAACGCAATTCAAAGATACCCTTCCAAAATGAGTGAGATAAAGGAATCGAGTGGAAAAATCGAAAGCCTAATTCAAGAAGTGGTGTTAACTTACAGACAAAAATATAATGTCGAGTTCACTAAAGATGTACATATTATTGTTGGAGCATATGGGTCAAATGCATTTACACATCGTCAAATTATTCCTGAAGTGACATTTTGTTTAGAAAAGCTCTCTTCTGATGATAAACATTTAAAAGTAATTATTGCTCATGAATTTGGTCATACTCTTCATAATATTTTATCAGATCAGGAGGGGGTGGATTGGTCTAAAGTTCAGTGGTTTCATCCCTTTACAATGTTGTTTCAGGAAGGATGTGCAACGTATTTTTCAGAACAAGTTGCTGATGCTGACAAATCGGTCTATTTTTTATACGAAGATAATGGAGAAGAATGGTTAAAATTTGCAGAAGGTAACAAAAATGATATTATCATTACTTTTTTGGAAGATATAAATAAACGTACACAACCTGAAGTTATCCATGAATGGTTTTCAATTAATGGAGGTTCCTACTTTGGTTTCACACGTTTAGGGTATTTTATTGGATACAATGTGATTCAAATCTTAATTGAAAAGTATCAAGAGAAAGAGGCCGTTACACTTTGGAAAGAATCTACCTTCAATAAAGAAATAGAGACTGTGCTTTTAGAACTTACTTAAAATGTTTAATTTACAGTTAAGTTATTCGACAATCGGGCGCAATTCTGTAGCAAGAATTGTGCTTTTTCTTTTTTTTGGGGGGATATTATAGTGTATGGAATCTGTCATTTATCAGTGTATATTTTGGAAAAATCTGATAAAATTTAAATAATTATAATTAGAAGGAGGCGGTATATTATGAAAATCGCGAACATATTTAATGGGGTGAATCTATTTTAAGGGATGAGCGTATAAATCCCCTATAAACTACGTGGTCCCTAAAATCCGGAGGGAAAAAAGTGATTATTAGAGACTATAGAGTTAATGATGAGACTGGTTGGGTAAGATGCCGAACACTTGCGTTTTTACAGACTGCTTATTTTGATAATGTACTAAATAAGAAAGAACGTTATGAAAATCCAGCAATCGAGCTAGTCGCAGAGTTGGACGGTCAAATCGTTGGGCTTATTGATGTAGAATATGAAATAGAAGAACGAACAGTTTGCTCCAGGGGAGAAGGGTTAGGAGGGATGATTTGGCATATCGCTGTTCATCCGGATTTCTCCCGGCGTGGAATAGGACAACAATTACTCTATGCTGCTGAAAATAAAGCTAGAAGAGCGAATTTAAATCGTTTTGAGGCTTGGACAAGAGATGATTTATGGGTTCAGAAATGGTATGAAAAAATGAATTTTAATATCGTTGATTCCTATTATCACGTTTATTTTGAAGAAAATGAAATGAATCATCGAATTCAAAGTAATATGCCCAATCTATACTTAGTTAATGCTTTTACTCATTACGTTGGGAAAGATATTGACCAATTTACAAATAATAAACGTATTCACCAATGTGTTTGTTTTGAAAAATCATTTTAATCATTTCTAAGTTATGAATGACATATTTATCAATAATACTATTCAACAATCGGGCGCGTTTATGAAGTAACGCTGTAGAAAATGATCAAATTTTTTTATAATAAGCAAACTAAAAAATGCTAAAGAAGCAACCATTTTGATTAATCTTTTTTCAAAATGGTTGCTTCTTATTAATCTTAATTTAAGGATTTACGAGGTGTTTTTGTACAAACTTTATTTTAAAGCTACATTTATATCTCATTAAGAATTTTTTGTATGGCAGTTACATATATGGCATTTCTCAGTGCATCTATTTCGGTATCTGTCAGATTATAAGAAGGCTCGACTATAACGACATCCTTATTTTTGCTTAGATCGTTTATAGGACGCATATCAATCGTAAAGGTTGTTTGTTCTTTAAGCAGAGAGTTTTCTCTTTTGAGCTTTTTATTCTCTGCCATAAGCATTCCAACCAATGCCTTTGTTGTTGGTTCGGAGATACTTGCTAAGATATCATCGTTTGCAGGCAAAAGGCACTGATTCCATTTTTACGTTCAGACCGAATGCATGCCCATTTAGAAAAACTGCGCATTGCGCTTGAGATAAGAAGGGATCAGACGATTGCATTGTTGAATAAGTATGCACCAAAGGGCGTTACGTGGATCGAACCAAAAGGTGGGCTTAATATTTGGGTGTCTTTACCTAGTAATGGCAATACGGATGAGCTGTTATGGAAGGCCCAACAAGCCCAAATTACCTTTTTACCAAGCTCAGCTTGTTATCCAGGAGAGCCACAATATCACCATCTGAGAATTAGTTATTCTTATCCTGAACCGCACGACTTAACACAAGGAATCATCAAGCTTTGTCAGCTTATGGAATCCTATTTACAGGACATGCCACCAGTTCGTTGCTAGTTTGTAATTCTTTGTTTACCTGCGTTTTGATGTTATGATGAATAGTGGATATCAATAATCGTCTACATAAAAATCGTGTGGGCATGAACAATACCTAACATGAAAGAGATGGAATAGTGGAATGAGTCATTTAATTGTACAAAATTTAACCAAAACAGTGGGCGATAAAACGCTTTTTCAAAATATTGAATTTACCATTTATGAGGGAGAGCGGGCAGGCTTAATCGGTATAAATGGAACGGGAAAATCAACCCTGTTATCCATTTTAGCTGGGGACATGGAAGCGGATTCGATGACAGTAGATCGCCCGAATAAATACCGTGTCGCTTATTTACCTCAGGAGCCTACATTTCAGGCAGGCGAAACGGTTTTACAAGCTGTCTTTTCAGGCGATTCGCCCATTTTACAGCTGAATCGTCAATATGAGGAAACGGTTGCTGCTCTAGCAAGTAACCCAACTTCCGAGAGTTTACAAAAGACGTTATTTAGTCTGCAACAGCGCATGGATGAAGAGCAGGCATGGGATGTCAATGCCCTTGCGAAGACGGCTTTAACAAAGCTTGGGATTGAAACTTTTGAAAAAGAGGTACTAACGCTATCAGGCGGTCAGCAAAAACGTGTTGCATTAGCGAAGGTGTTAATTGAACCAGCGGATCTTTACTTATTAGATGAGCCCACAAACCATTTAGATGTACAGTCTACCGAATGGCTTCAAGAGATGGTCTTACGATTAAAGGGTGCAGTGATTTTCATCACCCATGATCGTTATTTCTTAGATGAATTATCAACACATATTTACGAGTTAGCGAATCAAACCTTGTATCGTCATACAGGGAATTACGGTGATTATTTAGAGGCTCGAGCTATTCGTGAGGAGATGCAAGCTGCTTCTGCACAGAAGGATCGCAATCGTTATCGGTCAGAATTAAAATGGATTCGTCGTGGTGCGAAGGCGCGTTCAACCAAGCAAAAAGCTCGTATTCAACGCTTTGAAAAGCTAGAAGAAAACCTAGAGCGCAAATCAGAAGATGTTTCCTTGGATATGGGACTTGCGACAACACGACTTGGTCGTAAAGTGCTGGAGGCTGAGAATATTTCGAAAGCCTTTGGACAGCAAAAAATCCTTGAAAATTTCTCATTTTTACTACAGCAAGGTGATCGAATTGGTATTATCGGCGCGAACGGTGTAGGAAAATCAACTTTATTGAACATGCTAGCAGGAGAGCTGACACCCGATCAAGGTGAAATTCTTGTTGGGTCAACAGTGAAGTTGGCACATTTTAAGCAAACATTGCCGAAAATGAATGAAAATGAGCGCATGATTGAATATATACGTGAGGCTTCAAATGATATTACAGATGCAGAGGGCGTCCGTTACTCAGCAGCTCAAATGCTGGAGCGCTTTTTATTCCCGCTGCATGCTCATGGTACACCAATTGGAAAATTATCGGGCGGTGAGCGCAAGCGTCTTCATTTATTACGTTTATTGATGGAGCAACCAAACGTGTTATTACTTGATGAGCCAACGAATGATTTAGATATTGAAACATTAGGTGTGCTAGAGGATTTCATCGAGCATTTCCCAGGCGTGGTTATCACAATTTCCCATGATCGTTTCTTCCTCGACCGTATTGCGAAAAAGCTATGGATACTAGATGGTCAGGGACAAGTTGAGGAAACACTGGATCTATACAGTGAGTATCTGGAGAAACGTGAGCAGGCAGCGACTGTCAAAGTAGAAACGCCAAAAGTGGAAAAGGCCAAATCAGAAAAGCCAAAATCAGACAAAAAAAAGCTATCGTTTAAAGAGCAAAAAGAATGGGAAACGATTGCAGATGAGATAGAGAAAACAGAAACGGCTATTATGGAGACCGAAGAAGGAATCGCCAATGCAGGCTCAGATTTTACCAAGCTACAGGAATTAACAGCTAAGTTGGATGAGCTAAATGCACAATATGAGCATCTTATTGAAAGATGGTCGTATTTAGATGAAATAGTGAACGGATAAGGAGCGATAGACATGAAGATTATTACCATTGAACCGACGCCAAGTCCCAATTCTATGAAGATTGTTGTTGATACAGAGCTACCATTCGGGAAGAGCTATAATTTTACAAAGGATAATAAAGACGAAGCATCAGGCGAGGCGGCTGCTATTTTAGCGATTGAAGGAGTAAAGGGCGTTTACCATGTAGCCGATTTCTTTGCTGTTGAGCGTAATGCCAAATATGCATGGGAAGGCATCCTAGCAAGTATTCGTCAAGTGTTAGGGGAAGATGTCCAAACACAAGAAGAAACGGTTGTGGCCAATGAGTTTTATGGAGAGGTTTATGTCCATGTACAGTTTTACAAGCAGGTGCCTTTACAAGTAAAAGTTTTTGATAACCAACGTGAATATCGTATAAGCTGCGGAGACCGTTTTGTCGATGCTTTTAATCAAATTATTGAGTCGGCAGTAGATGAAAACTATATTTTCCAACGTAAGTGGATTGATTATGGGGTTCGCTACGGTGAGCTGGAGGAAATTGCTGAAACAGTCAAACAGGAAATTGATGTCACTTATTCTGCAGACCGTTTAGCAGAAATTGTCACATCTATCAATAATGATGGTGAAAAAGCCGCTGTGAAAACGGACAAACTCAAAGTGACAGTAGAACAGTTCAAGCAACCTGAATGGGAGAAACGCTTCCAACTGCTCGATCAAATGGCTGACCCTGAGCTAGACGATCTACCGCTATTAGATTTAGCTTTACAGGATGAACAAATGTCTATCCGTCGACTAGCGACGGTGTACTTAGGCATGATTGAGGATGTGGCAGTTGTCCCTTATTTAGAAAGAGCCCTCCAAGATAAAAGTGCAGCAGTACGTCGAACAGCAGGTGACTGCATGAGTGACCTGGGCTTTGTAGAATTTGAAGAAGCCATGCTGCAAGCCTTACAGGACAAAAACAAATTGGTTCGCTGGCGCGCAGCCATGTATTTATATGAGGTCGGCACAGAACAATCCTTAACAGCATTGAAGGCTGCCGAAGATGACAAAGAATTCGAAGTGAAGCTACAAGTGAAAATGGCCATTGCCCGTATCGAACAAGGTGAGGAAGCAAAAGGCTCGGTTTGGAAGCAAATGACCGAATCCCGTCAACAATAATCAGGAAAAACCAGCAAATGCTGGTTTTTTTTGTTTTGTAATGCTGGAGTTTGCTCTAATAAGAGGGTGAGGTTGCATCTGAATAGTGAAGGTCCTCTCCAAGAAGTGAGCGAACCACTCCAATGAAGTGGGAACCCGCTCTTAAAAAGGGTGAACCGCTCCAAAGAAGTGAGAACCGGCTGTTAGTATAAAAAATGGACACGAACTTAAGAGAGACTTATGATGAAGGAACAAAAAGGACGTGTCGAAAATGGAAAAGCAAACAAGAAAAAGATTATCGCAAGAAACCAAAGATTATATTGT
>NZ_JAVGCX010000035.1:0-5935 GCF_052928325.1 Lysinibacillus sp. BSL11
AGTTGCTCTACCTGCTGAGCTAAACCGGCATATGGTGGAGGATGACGGGCTCGAACCGCCGACCCTCTGCTTGTAAGGCAGATGCTCTCCCAGCTGAGCTAATCCTCCTGGGTATTATGCCTAGCGACGTCCTACTCTCACAGGGGGAAGCCCCCAACTACCATCGGCGCTAAAGAGCTTAACTTCCGTGTTCGGTATGGGAACGGGTGTGACCTCTTTGCCATCATCACTAGACTTTGTTATGTATCTTGTTTTGAAGTTGTTTACCTGTCCTTCAAGACAAGAATTATTGTATAACGTTTTCTAACATTGTGCAATACTTTTTTATAAAAAAAAGAAATTATTACTTTTTAAAGTTATTTTTGTTAAGTAAGAGAAAATATTGCCCTGCAAAATATTATAGCAATTGTTGGTTCAAAAGAAAACAATTATTTTATTTGCCGATATTCTTAGCTTATAATCTATTTCAATACAAGTGAAGAATATAGATAATCCTTCACTCTTCTTTTCATTAAATATTTGAAAGCTCTATTTTTAATTTTACAATATCCTCAAGTGTAGTAGAAGGACCAAAAGATATTCTAAAAAATTGGCGTGCCGCTTCCAAAGAGAACCCCATAGATAGAATAGCCTTTGTTCCCGATTCACTATGAATATCACATGCACTACCAGTAGAGATACAGATTCCCGCCTCATTTAACTTTAAAAGAACATATTGCCCCTCTACTTTCTCCATCATTACCCCACAAATATTAGGTAGTTGCTGTTTACATTCAACGAGCTGACATGTTTCAGGTAAATTATTTTCAAAATAATCTCTTAACGTTTCATAATGTTGCAACTCATATTGATAGTTTTCAATTGCCGCGGCAAAGGCCACGATTGCAGGAGTATCTAATGTTCCCCCTCTAAGACCCCTCTCATGTGTCACACCTGGTGTTAATGCAGGTACTCTGATTGCAGGGTTCATATATATAGCACCGCAGCCCTTTGGCCCACCTATTTTATGAGCCGAGATGGTAATAGCATCGGCCCCCTTTGGTATAGCTAGTTTACCAAATGATTGTACACAATCAACGTGACAGAAAATATTTGATTTTCTTGCCATCTTTACGATTTTCTCTACAGGCTGGATTGAACCAATTTCAGAATTGACATGTTGAATGGTAATCAAAGCAGTCTCTTCTCGGATTGCTTGTTGCAATTGTCCCAGATCAACACAACCATCCTTCTGCAAAGGTAATTTTGTTACAGTAAAGCCCTTTTTCTCAAGTGTATTCAAAGCTGCATGCACTGACGTATGCTCAGCTTGAGAAGAAATAATGTGTTTTCCTTTTTTTGAGGCTAGTGCTAACGACAAGATGGCTATGAGATTTCCCTCTGTTCCACTACCCGTAAAAATTACACCATCACTAGTTACACCTAGGGCTTGGGCTACAACCTCTCTTGATTGCTGGACAAAATAAAGGGCTTGTCCCCCTAAATCATGCAGACTCGCACTATTTCCATAATACCGTTGTGCCACCTCTACATAGGCCTCAAGAGATTCCCTCATCATAGGTGATGTTGCAGCATAATCCATATAAATCATCGTCTTCTTCCTCTCTTGTTCATCAGGTCTTGTTTTCTTTTTTATTTTATGTAAAGATAAGTGTCAAGACAACTGTAAAGAAGGTATAACTATGGATGTAAAGACAGACGTCCTTATAATTGGTAGTGGAATTGCTGCACTTCAGGCTGCTTTAGTGCTTGAAAAACATTTTCAAATACAAATTGTTACAAAATCATCTTTATATATGAGTAGTTCTTACCGTGCACAAGGTGGGATTGCTGCTGTTACTAGTGAGGAAGATCATATTCAACACCATATTGCTGATACATTGAAAGCTGGCGAGTATCATCATGAGAAAAGGCATGTTAAAACACTTATAAAAGATGGCACTGAGATTATGCAAAACTATCTAAAGGATGGCCTCCCTGTTGATCGGCAGGTCGATGGAAAACCTGCTCTAGGACTTGAAGGAGCACATAGTCATCATCGTATTCTACATGCAGGTGGTGATCGTACTGGTCAGATTTTCATAGATTATTTGCTTCATAAACTCTCACCCAAAACAAAGATCAATTGCTATGAAATGGCTTATGAGCTTTTACGGAATACAGATGGTGACTGTGTAGGAGTATTAACCAAAGGAGAAAAAGGTACAAAACGTTATTTGGCACATCATGTTATTTTAGCGACAGGTGGCGCAGGTGCCCTTTATTCAAGTACATCTAATTTTCCAACTAATACAGGGGATGGGATCGCATTAGCATTTCGAGCAGGCGCTGCCATTAGTGATATGGAATTTATGCAATTTCACCCGAGTCTTCTTTGGTGTAAAAATGAAGCAAAGGGATTAGTTTCTGAAGCTGTCAGAGGGGCTGGTGGTATTTTTGTTAATGCACAGCATCAGCCCATTATGAAAGGTTTACATGCTCAACTTGACCTAGCACCAAGACATATTACTGCACTTGCCCTATTTACAAAACGTGCAGCTGGTGAAGAAACGTATATTGATATCACTAACATTCACGACTTTGAAGAAAAATTTCCAACAATTGCTCAGCTATGCCATGTTCATCACGTTCATTTACAAGATGGCCTAATCCCCGTGGCTCCAGGAAGTCATTTCTTGATGGGTGGTGTTATTGCTGATGACAAAGGAAGAACTACTATACCAAACTTATATGCAGTCGGTGAGGTTGCCTGTACAGGCGTACATGGCGCGAATCGTTTAGCAAGTAACTCCCTATTGGAAGGTATTACATTTGGTCAAAAAATGGCGCAGTACATTATTCAAAAAGGGTGTCATCAAAAAAACTTTTTACTGGAAAAGCATCAATGTGCTGATAAAATGCCACCTTTATTTAGCAAACCCCAATTACAGCAACACATGATGCGGTTCCTAGGTATTGTTAGAAATATTGATGACTTGCAGCATTTTGCAAAGCAACTCCCCTCCTTGCAATCACTTACTCAAGTTAATTTAAAGGGTCTTGAACTAGCTGAGTTGGAATTATTTATGATGCATGTAGTCGCCACATTAATGGCACATGCAGCAATTACCCGAACGGAAACAAGAGGAGCTCATATTCGAACGGATAAACCCGAAATGAAATCACAATGGGCAAGCCGATGGATTATTTTTTCGCAAGGACAAATGAAAGTGAGGAACTCATTGTATGAATATCATCAAACTCGAGGAAATGCTCAAGCAATTTTTTAATGAGGATTTAGGAGATGGAGATTTATCGAGTGAATTTATCTTTTCACCCGAACAGCAGGGAGCTTTTTCTTTTTACGCGAAAGAAAGCGGAATTTTTTGCGGGGCTAACATTATTGAGCATGGCTTTCTCTTACTCGATCGATCAATCGAAGTCAACCTTCATAAAAAAGATGGAGAGATGGTTAAGTCAGGTGATGTACTCGCTGTGATTAAAGGTCCCTTACAAAAGTTATTAATCGGTGAGCGTGTCATTTTAAATCTTATTCAACGTATGTCTGCTATTGCAACGGCAGCCCATCTTGCCGTTCAAGAAACAGTAGGTACTCACGCAAAAATATGTGATACGCGTAAAACACTACCAGGACTGCGTATGTTAGATAAATATGCTGTTCGAATTGGTGGTGCTTTTAATCATCGTAATGGCCTGTATGACGCAATTATGCTAAAGGATAATCATATTGCCTTTGCTGGTAGCATTACAAAGGCAGTTCAGGCCGCTAAAGTAAAAGTCGGTCATACCGTAAAAATTGAAGTTGAAATTGAAACAAAAGAACAATTAGAAGAAGCTATCAACGCAGGAGCAGATATTATTATGTTTGATAACCGTAGCCCAGAAGAAATTCGTGCATGGCTTCCCATTGTTCCTCCCACTATTGCGACTGAAGCATCTGGGGGCATCACACTTGAAAATTTAAAGGCATATGCCCAATCGGGTATTCAATGGATTTCACTTGGCTCCTTAACACATTCAGTTAAAGCTTTTGATATTAGTGCACTCGTTCAAATGAAAGGAGATCATTCCCTTGTCCATCACTAGTTTATTACAACAGACGACATTACTCCCAGAGCATTATCGGGAACTATCTGTAAAGGAAATGGAATCTCGTATTTTATCAATAAAGAAAAAATTAGGTCCTAAATTATTTATTCCTGCCCACCATTATCAAAAAGATGAAGTCATTCAATTTGCAGACGCAACTGGGGATTCTTTACAGTTAGCTCAATTATCCGCAGCAAATAAGGAAGCTGAACACATCGTATTTTGCGGTGTACATTTTATGGCAGAGACTGCTGATATGCTGACAACGAAACAGCAACGTGTCTATTTACCAGATATGCGCGCTGGTTGTTCAATGGCTGATATGGCAGATATTTATCAAACAGAACAAGCATGGCCCATTCTTCAAGAACTCTTTGGTGATACGATTATTCCTCTAACCTATGTTAATTCAACTGCGGCTATTAAAGCCTTTACTGGAAGGCATGGTGGTGCTTGTGTCACTTCATCGAATGCAAAGGAACTTGTTCAATGGGCTTTTACCCAAAAACAGCGTATCTTCTTTTTACCTGACCAACATTTAGGAAGGAATACTGCCTATGATTTAGGTATACCTCTTGAAAATATGGCTGTTTGGAATCCACATAAGAACTTGCTCGAAACAAAAGAGCCTCTTGAAAATATCCAGGTTATTCTTTGGAAGGGTCACTGCTCTGTGCACGAAGGGTTTACGGTTCAACATACAGAGGTTATTCGCAAAGAACACCCGACTATGAGGATTATCGTTCACCCAGAGTGCAGCCGTGAAGTGGTAGCAGCGGCTGATGATGCAGGCTCCACAAAATACATTATTGATACAATCAATCGAGCTCCAAGCGGATCTGCATGGGCAATTGGAACAGAAATGAATCTTGTCAATCGCATTATTAAGCAGCATCCTGATAAACATATTGTCTCCTTAAATGAAAACTTTTGTCCTTGTTTAACAATGAATCGAATTGACCTTCCACATTTGTTATGGAGCTTAGAAAGTATTGAGCAAGGTCAACCTCATAACCGTATACAAGTAGATGAACATACTACCGCTGAAGCACTTAGTTCACTTGATAGAATGCTAGCCAGAGGATAAATAGTTAAACTTTTTAAACAGAAAGGTTGAAGATATAACCTTTCTGTTTTTGTTTACAAACACCTGCTTTCAATAGTGCTAATGGCTTCCATTTTCGCCTACATTGCTAAAATTGACACGACTTTATGCTCCATGATACTGTCAATTTGGAGGTGATATTAAATGGCTTTTCAATCGAAAAATATCTTTATCAATTTACCAGTAAAAGATCTAAACAAATCTATCAGTTTTTTTAAGGAATTAGGTTTTGAGTTCAATCAACAATTCAGTGATGAAACAACAGCCTCAATGATTATTAGTGAAAATATCTTCGCATTAATAATGGTTGAAGAACGATTTAAAGGATTTAGTAAGAAAGAAGTTACAGATACTACTACTTCTGCAGAAGCAATCTTATGTCTTTCTGCTGAAAGCCGAGAACAAGTAGATCAATTAGTGAATAAGGCACTTGCCTCTGGTGGTAAACCATATAGTGAACCACAAGATCACGGATTTATGTATGGTTGGGGTTTTCAAGATGTAGATGGGCATATCTGGGAAGTGGTTTATATGGATGAAAATGCATTGAATCAAGAGTAAATTTTGTATCTATGAATATCAAAAAACAGTAGATGCAAATGCATCTACTGTTTTTAGTATGACCCGTACGGGATTCGAACCCGTGTTACCGCCGTGAAAGGGCGGTGTCTTAACCACTTGACCAACGGGCCCATGGCGGAGAAGGAGGGATTTGAACCCTCGCGCCGGTTACCCGACCTA
>NZ_JAVGCX010000036.1:0-2933 GCF_052928325.1 Lysinibacillus sp. BSL11
TTGTTCTTTGAAAACTGGATAAAACGACATTGAAATTGTAACAAACACATTTATTTTTTAAGTTTTTTATAGGCTTAATAACTTGGTTAAGTTATTAAGGGCGCACGGCGAATGCCTTGGCACTAGGAGCCGAAGAAGGACGGCACTAACACCGATATGCTTCGGGGAGCTGTAAGTGAGCTTTGATCCGGAGATTTCCGAATGGGGGAACCCACTACGTTTAATCGCGTAGTATCTTGACGTGAATACATAGCGTCTTGAAGGCAGACCCAGGGAACTGAAACATCTAAGTACCTGGAGGAAGAGAAAGAAAAATCGATTCCCTGAGTAGCGGCGAGCGAAACGGGAAGAGCCCAAACCAAGAGGCTTGCCTCTTGGGGTTGTAGGACACTCAATACGGAGTTACAAAAGAGCGAGTTAGATGAAGCGACTTGGAAAGGTCCGCCAGAGCAGGTAAAAGCCCTGTAGTCGAAAGTTCGTTCTCTCCTGAGTGGATCCTGAGTACGGCGGAACACGTGAAATTCCGTCGGAATCCGGGAGGACCATCTCCCAAGGCTAAATACTACCTAGTGACCGATAGTGAACCAGTACCGTGAGGGAAAGGTGAAAAGCACCCCGGAAGGGGAGTGAAAGAGATCCTGAAACCGTGTGCCTACAAGTAGTTAGAGCCCGTTAATGGGTGATAGCGTGCCTTTTGTAGAATGAACCGGCGAGTTACGATTACGTGCAAGGTTAAGCTTTAGAAGGCGGAGCCGCAGCGAAAGCGAGTCTGAATAGGGCGAAATAGTACGTGGTCGTAGACCCGAAACCAGGTGATCTACCCATGTCCAGGGTGAAGGTGAGGTAACACTTACTGGAGGCCCGAACCCACGCACGTTGAAAAGTGCGGGGATGAGGTGTGGGTAGCGGAGAAATTCCAATCGAACTTGGAGATAGCTGGTTCTCTCCGAAATAGCTTTAGGGCTAGCCTCGTGATGAGAATACTGGAGGTAGAGCACTGTTTGGACTAGGGGGCCATCCCGGTTTACCGAATTCAGACAAACTCCGAATGCCAGATATTTATACACGGGAGTCAGACTGCGAGTGATAAGATCCGTAGTCAAAAGGGAAACAGCCCAGACCACCAGCTAAGGTCCCAAAGTAATCGTTAAGTGGAAAAGGATGTGGCGTTGCACAGACAACCAGGATGTTGGCTTAGAAGCAGCCATCATTTAAAGAGTGCGTAATAGCTCACTGGTCGAGTGACGCTGCGCCGAAAATGTATCGGGGCTAAACGATTCACCGAAGCTGTGGATTGACATCTACGATGTCAGTGGTAGGAGAGCGTTCTAAGTGCGTTGAAGTCAGACCGGAAGGACTGGTGGAGCGCTTAGAAGTGAGAATGCCGGTATGAGTAGCGAAAGACGGGTGAGAATCCCGTCCACCGTATGACTAAGGTTTCCTGAGGAAGGCTCGTCCGCTCAGGGTTAGTCGGGACCTAAGCCGAGGCCGATAGGCGTAGGCGATGGACAACAGGTTGATATTCCTGTACCACCTCCTCACCGTTTGAGAAATGGGGGGACGCAGTAGGATAGGGTAAGCGCGCCGTTGGTTGTGCGCGTCCAAGCAGTAAGGCGTGTGTGTAGGCAAATCCGCACACTGTAACGTTGAGCTGTGATGGCGAGTCCGTATGGACGAAGTTCCTGATTTCACACTGCCAAGAAAAGCCTCTATCGAGGTGAGAGGTGCCCGTACCGCAAACCGACACAGGTAGTCGAGGAGAGAATCCTAAGGTGTGCGAGAGAACTCTCGTTAAGGAACTCGGCAAAATGACCCCGTAACTTCGGGAGAAGGGGTGCTCTTGAGCGTGCAAGCGCATGAGAGCCGCAGTGAATAGGCCCAGGCGACTGTTTAGCAAAAACACAGGTCTCTGCAAAACCGTAAGGTGACGTATAGGGGCTGACGCCTGCCCGGTGCTGGAAGGTTAAGAGGAGTGGTTAGCGCAAGCGAAGCTGCGAATTGAAGCCCCAGTAAACGGCGGCCGTAACTATAACGGTCCTAAGGTAGCGAAATTCCTTGTCGGGTAAGTTCCGACCCGCACGAAAGGCGTAACGATCTGGGCACTGTCTCAACGAGAGACTCGGTGAAATTATAGTACCTGTGAAGATGCAGGTTACCCGCGACAGGACGGAAAGACCCCGTGGAGCTTTACTGTAGCCTGATATTGAATTTTGGTACAACTTGTACAGGATAGGTAGGAGCCAGAGATCTCGGAGCGCCAGCTTCGAAGGAGGCGTCGGTGGGATACTACCCTGGTTGTATTGAAATTCTAACCCATGCCCCTTAGCGGGGCAGGAGACAGTGTCAGGCGGACAGTTTGACTGGGGCGGTCGCCTCCTAAAAGGTAACGGAGGCGCCCAAAGGTTCCCTCAGAATGGTTGGAAATCATTCGTAGAGTGTAAAGGCACAAGGGAGCTTGACTGCGAGACCTACAAGTCGAGCAGGGTCGAAAGACGGGCTTAGTGATCCGGTGGTTCCGCATGGAAGGGCCATCGCTCAACGGATAAAAGCTACCCCGGGGATAACAGGCTTATCTCCCCCAAGAGTCCACATCGACGGGGAGGTTTGGCACCTCGATGTCGGCTCATCGCATCCTGGGGCTGTAGTCGGTCCCAAGGGTTGGGCTGTTCGCCCATTAAAGCGGTACGCGAGCTGGGTTCAGAACGTCGTGAGACAGTTCGGTCCCTATCCGTCGTGGGCGTAGGAAATTTGAGAGGAGCTGTCCTTAGTACGAGAGGACCGGGATGGACACACCGCTGGTGTACCAGTTGTCTTGCCAAAGGCATCGCTGGGTAGCTATGTGTGGACGGGATAAGTGCTGAAAGCATCTAAGCATGAAGCCCCCCTCAAGATGAGATTTCCCATTACGCAAGTAAGTAAGATCCCTCAAAGAC
>NZ_JAVGCX010000037.1:0-2480 GCF_052928325.1 Lysinibacillus sp. BSL11
GATTAGCTCAAATTGTTTTGCTGGCATCATGTTTGATGTCCAAAATTGTGTTTCGTTCACTAACCGAAGCTAGTTACTTAAAACTTTATTGATTACGTTTTGCTTGTTCAGTTTTCAAGGTTCATTTTGTTTACTCTTCTGTAAGAGTTAACTTTTATATAATAACATGTTTTATATTTAATGTCAAACAGTTATTTTATTTTATATTTTAGTAGCTGCGTATCTCAACAGCAACTTTTATATAATAACACCCTATTTGTCATTGGTCAATAGTTTTATAATTAATTTTTAAAAATAATTATAACCTCAACCTTGGCCAATTTCGTAAAAATTGAATTGTACGGTTTCTTCCTATTTCTAATAGAGTTTCTTTTGTTTCTTCATTTAAATCAAATTGGGTAGCACTATAATCTTCTACAGGAATAAAAATAATATCTCTTTCATGTCGTCTTGATATATACCTTTCATCATGAGCATCTTTCATAGTTGAAAATAGTGCCTCAAATAAATTTAGACCATTCTTAATTTCTTGAGGACATTGTTCTTCTCTTCTTCTGCTCAGTTTCAGGCCTAAAATCGGACGTACTTTCCGACCTTCTTTATCATCGAATATCCATAGTGGAAAATTACTTAAAACACCACCATCCACTATAACCGATTCACCCTTCCCAGTCTTTAATGTAACTGGTTCAAAGAAAAAAGGTATACCACAACTCATGCGTAACGCACAAGCAACTGAAAAATTCTTTGCTTCAATTTGATATTTATACAAATCGTCTGGTAAAACAATCATTCTACCATTGGTTAAATCTGAAGCTACTAACTTAAGTGAATCTTTAGGCAGATCACCAAAAGTGTATACTCCTTTTGCTGCTAGCTTTTGGAAAAACCATTTTTCTAAGGCCTTTCCTTTATAGAGACCTAAATGATTATAAACATTTACCCATTTCATAAAAGGAAAAGGTAAAATTGTTCTTCTTGGATCTAGTAATGAAGGAACATCTAACTCTTCTAGCATCATTTCTATCTCTTTTCCACTATATCCTGCAGCAATAAAGGCAGCTAAAATGGCACCTGCACTTGTACCAGCTACACGTTTAAATCGAAAATGTTCAGCTTCTAGTACTTGATATGCCCCTACTAATGCAAAGCCCTTCAAACCGCCACCAGAAAACACGCCATCAATCCACAAAATTTCCTCTCCTTTTTGATGTAATCTTTACAGTATAAGGATGAAGAATGACGAATAGAACTAAATTTTCTATTTTTTTGACGATTCTTATGTAGATAGTAGCAAGCACTAAAACGAACTCTAAAACGAAGTGTTTAGCTAAAATTCAATAACAGTAGCATATAAGAATATGCAGCGAAATATGGTTATTCTAAGAAATGTATAGAGCTACTTAAATCATAATTTATGTTGCAACAATAATTTCAGTTTCAAAAATTTTTAGTGTAGAACATATATTTAATAAGAAATAAAGGGCATAAGCCCCCAACAGTAATGAAAGGCTCTTATCTATATTAACTATGTCTTATAAGGGTGTACTGGTGGTATTAATATTATTTAATTGAAAAAAAGTTACGCTGTTGTTTACTTCTAATTTTATCCTTTCACTGAAGGCTTGATGAAGGCTTGAAAATTTTAAACTGACTTAGTTAATAGCTTTCTAACCCCTCCTATATAGTGCTAAGATTACAATGAATCAGAACCACCAGTCTAACTGGTGGTTTGCTCTACGCGTGAAACGCTGGGGTACTGGCCCATGTCTAAAGAAACGCTGAAAGGTACGCCAACCGCACTCCATTTTCACGCTACCACTAAAGTGGTTTTATTATTTTTGCTTGTATTTCTTCTCCTGTAAATGGATCAATGAATTCTTTCATGGTCGTTTGATCCTCAAGAATATCCTCTTGCAATTGATTTTTTATATATTCCTGTATGATTTTTCTGTTTCGTTCTACTGTATCTAAATAATATCCGCGACACCAAAACTTCCTATTTCCATATCTCTATTTCAGGTTCCTATGGCAATCGAATATCATTAAACTACTCTTCCCTTTCAAATAACCCACAAACGATGAAACACTTATTTTGGGCGGAATCTCATCAACATACGAATATGATCAGGATAGGCTGTAGCTTCAATGATTTCGACTCCTTTTCTTTCACATAACTGGCGAAGAATTCTACCTATATCTGCCTTCTATATTTTGGCGCAAAGACGATGTGATACTTACAATTCCATGTAGTGTGTGCTAAATTTTTATTATTCATTGAGAGCCTCTCGCATAGCAAGGGGTTTTCAAAAGATACAATAAAAAAACAGTCAGCGCACAGCTGACTGTTTTGTTGCCTAGCGACGTCCTACTCTCACAGGGGGAAGCCCCCAACTACCATCGGCGCTAAAGAGCTTAACTTCCGTGTTCGGTATGGGAACGGGTGTGACCTCTTTGCCATCATCACTAGACTTTGTATT
>NZ_JAVGCX010000038.1:0-1688 GCF_052928325.1 Lysinibacillus sp. BSL11
GTGATATGCTCCCTATTAGGTAGACAGATGAAAAAATAAAATCTGTTTATCTAAGGGGAGTATTTTTTATGGGGCGAAGCAAACATTCACTCGAGTTGAAACTATATATCCTTCAATTGTTCGAAGAAGGTCACTATTCTATCAATGAATTGTGTGAAAGGTTTTCAATAGATCATCAAACTTTTCATAGATGGAAAATGAAATTTGAGGCAGGTGGACGTGAAGGATTACAAGAAGCTACTTCATGTAAGTTCTATTCAAAAGAGTTAAAATTAGCGGCTGTGGAGGACTACATTCAACGAAATTATTCACAGATGGAGGTGTTGGCGAAATACGAGATTAGCAGTACCTCCGTTTTAAAAAGCTGGGTAAAAAAGTATACTAGTCATAGTGAAATAAAAGATTCAGGTAAAGGAATGAGTCAAGCTATGACCGAAGGAAGAAAGACAACTTTTGAAGAACGTATTGAGATTGTCGAGTACTGTTTGAAGCACCAGAAAAATTATCAGTTGGCAGCGCATACCTATGGTGTTTCGTATCAACAGGTATATCAATGGACGAAGAAATTTGAAACGAATGGTGAAGAGGGATTACGTGATCGTCGTGGTCGCACAAAAGATGAAGTCGAATTAACCGTTGAGGAGAAATTGAAATTAGAGATTCAACGTATTGAACGTGAAAATGAACGTTTACGTGCAGAAAATTTATTTTTAAAAAAGTTAGAGGAAATCGAAAGGAGGCATCGTTAAGCCAAATACGTCTACAGCAACGCTATTTAGCGATTCAAGATTTACATCGAGAGGAAGAACTTTCGATTCTTTTACTATGTGAAATAGCTGATGTTTCGCGTGCAGCTTACTATAAGTGGTTAAGTCGCAAGCCTTCTAACAGAGAAGTTGAAAATGAAGCCATTTTAAAGGACATTCATCTCCTTTACCAACAAGTAGATGGTATTTACGGCTATCGTCGTACAACGTTGACAATCAATCGTCAGCGAAAAGAAAATAATCAAACGATGGTTAACGAAAAGCGTATTTATCGTTTAATGCAGATTAGTGGATTGAAGTCTGTTATTCGTAGAAAGCGCAAGCCTTATCGTAAATCCCCAGCACATCATGTGGCGGAGAACGTATTAAATAGAGCATTTACATCGAAAAAGCCAAATGAAAAATGGTGTACAGATGTCACAGAGTTTAAGTATGGAAATGGGAAAAAAGCTTATTTAAGTGCAATTATCGATTTATATGATGGTTCAATTGTGAGTTATGTGTTAGGTCATTCGAATAATAATTCCCTTGTTTTCAAAACAATAAAATTAGCTATTCAATCATTACAATCAGGCGAACAGCCCTTAATACATAGTGATCGAGGTTTTCAATATACATCAAAGGAATTTAAGCGAATTGTGGAAACTGCCAATATGACACAGAGTATGTCCCGTATTGGTCGATGTATTGATAACGGACCAATTGAATCATTTTGGGGCACATTGAAGTGTGAGAAATATTATTTACATAAGTACGATTCATATGAAGAGTTAAAACTAGCGATTGATGATTATATTCATTTTTATAATTACGATCGTTATCAGAAAAGGTTAAGCGGCTTGAGTCCGTTAGAATTCAGGACTCAAGCCGCTTAATACATTTTTTATTATTTCCACTGTCTACTTGACGGGGTGCAGTTCA
>NZ_JAVGCX010000039.1:0-1604 GCF_052928325.1 Lysinibacillus sp. BSL11
ACAAAACCAGCTAATAGTTGTCAAGATTTTTCAATAAAAAAATTAAAACTCGCATGATATACTAAAAAAGGGTACAGCAAATAAGCCTTCCTCTTTAAAATTGGAAGGTTTTTCTCAATGTACTTAAATGTGATTTTTAAACCGCATTTTGGAAGGCTTCTTTCCTTTTAAATAGGGCATAAATCCAATGTAAAAGCTTATTAGCACATGCAATTATGGCTACTCTAAAAGGCTTTCCTTCTTCGCGTTTTTTATCGTAGAACTCTCTTAATTTCTTATTTCTAGGGATTATTTCTTCACTTGTTTTTTGCTTACGTGCATCTCTTATACCGCATTGTACAGCCATAAACAACGCTTGTCTTAACCTGCTAGAACCTCTTTTGGTTATGCGATTGACGGAAGCAGTAAACCGACCAGAAGAGTAAACGCTAGGATCTATCCCGGCGAATGCTACTAGCTTTTTAGGATGGTTAAACCGTTCTATCTCTCCAATTTCAGAGATGATTGTTGCCGCAATCTTTTCTCCAACACCAGGGATAGACTGGATTATCTCATATTCTTCAATTTCTTTAGCGAGGGCATCTATTTCTGCTGCTAACTTTGATAGGTGCTCTTGATATTGAAGAACAATGTTAATAAACATTCTTAGGTTAAAGATATGGCTTTGGTACAAGTTGTTTTGAAATGGATTACGTAATGCAGCTTCTCTCAATTTAATTGCCTTTTCTTTTGCCCATTTTTCTGAACGGGTTGTACATAATTCCGCGATTTTATCAGTAAGATCAGATTCACTGACTCTTAGAACCTCTTCTGAAGTTGGAAAGAGTGATAGAATCTGTAACGAGATTTTTGAATACAGATTCCCAAAGACACCTCTATATTCAGGAAATACCTGATCTAAAATCGATTGTAGCTGTAATTTCGTTTGTGCAGATGTGCTTGATATCGTTTCTTGTTGTCTCGTGAGATTACGAAGATTTAAGAGTTGAATTCCTCTTTTTTTATATGGTTCTAACTCTTCCTTATAATACAGTTCACATAGATGATAGGCATCAATGGCATCTGTCTTTACCTTTCGTAAATTTGTACTTCTAGCTCGATGAGAGATAAGTGGGTTTACAATAATATAGACATACTGTTGCTCCTCCAAAAATTGAATGACAGGCATATGGTACTGACCTGTAGATTCTAAAATAACCGAAGGTTGCTTACCAGCAGCCAATTTTTCAATATCCCTTAGAAATTCTAATAAACTTCCTAAACCATCAAGAGTATGTTTAATACTAAAGCTCTTACGATATGGTTTGCCTTTATCTAAAAAGGCTTGAACCTGACTTTCTCCTTTTGAAACATCCAGACCAACGACTGGATTCATAATTACATCTCCTCCTAAAGAAAACTAAATTCGTCGGTAACCCCTAAAGCTGCTTGTAATGTCATAGGTTCGCTTGTTAAACGGGATCCTTGTCCCAACCAGCTCGAAACATGTTTATACAAGTAGGGGGTGAACAGTTTTGCGGACGGGATCTAGTCCCACGGGCCAGACGTTCTACCCCGACTACCGTTATAATAAGACCTAAAAGAAAAAGGTCAACCAGAAAAAA
>NZ_JAVGCX010000040.1:0-1462 GCF_052928325.1 Lysinibacillus sp. BSL11
TAAACTGTACCCTTTGTAAAGGACATTTTGAAAAAGGTTAGGCAACTTCTTGAAGCTGCAGTCTGTATTTTACAGGCGGCAGCTTTTTTAAATTCCACTGACCTCGATAATGGTTATAATAGATCATATAGCTTTTCACTTCTTTTTTTACATCTTCTAATGTCTCACAATCTTTTATATTCGTCTCATCTTTAAAATGCCCAAAGAATGATTCTTGAGGTGCGTTGTCCCAACAGTTTCCTCGGCGTGACATCGATTGACCTAAGCCCATTTGTTTCACGAGTTTTTGGAACGCTGGATTGGTATAATGAAAACCTTGGTCTGAATGGATGAGGGCGTCCTGAGCTAGATGCTTTAGCTTTTTCAATTTTTTCAAAGTGTGGAGCACAATTTCCATTGTGATGCTAGCTGCTACTTCATACGCCAAAATCTCATTCGTCTCAGCGTCTTTAATCGTTGATAAATAAGCACGTTTACCATTTTTATATGTCAAATACGTGATATCTGTTAAGAGGACTTTACCAGCCACGCCTTGTTTAAATTGGCGTTCGAGCATATGTGGACACGTACGATGTTCTTGTGTGGCTTTGGCTAGACGACGGTAAGGATTCGCTTTACGAATTGGACAGATAACCCCGAACTTCTTCATAATGCGGCGAATTCGCTTCAGATTATAGGTAATACCATATTGATGGTGAAGCGTCATTTTGATTTGACGTGCTCCTTTGTGACGTCGTCGGAATCGATACGCTTTTAAAATCACTTCCTTTACGACTTCATCTGCTTGGTGTTTCATCGCTCTTTTTTGAAGAGATTCTTCCTTAAAATAGTTATAATAGCCTGAGCGTGATACCTCCAACACTTCACAAAGATAGCGTACCATTCGCTTCAATCCATACGTTTCAATCGTTTGACCAATCAGTTCAAATTTCAGTTCTGGTGCGAGTTTTATTTCTTTTTCAACATCTGCCTTTCGAGTAAATCGACCTTTTTTAATAGTTCGTTTTCCGCTTCTAGTAAACGCATTTTTGCTTCAAGTCGTGCATACTTTTCCTCTATACTTAATTCTCGCTCGATAGGACGTCCTGTACTGTGTTTTCGAGAATCTTCTAAACCGGTGATTCCTCGTTTTTTATAAGCTGTTCTCCACCTAGTACCTGCTCTGTGAATACGTGTTATACCAATCGCTTCCACGTCAAATCCCGCTTCTTCAAAAATTTCTCTTGGTAATTTTCCTGTTTCAGATTGTGCAATAAATAAGCGTTTAAACTCATCCGTATACGTAATCGCTTTATCGCTCACAGCTTTTACATAAGGATTCTTTTTTAATTCATTTTGTTGGTGGGGTGTTAAAAAGTTCTTAGTCATAGTAGTGGCTCCGAATCTTGTTTTTTTCAATTATAAACAAAAATGCCCTATAAGATGACCTTTTTCAAGTGTCTATCTTATAGGGTACAGTTTA
>NZ_JAVGCX010000041.1:0-1446 GCF_052928325.1 Lysinibacillus sp. BSL11
TGAAGTGACCCCTAAAAGTTAGACACGGTTATTTGATTTAGGCTGCTTGGGTAAACTGAGTTCGGTATTGTACCGGACTCAGTTTTAATTTTGCCTTAATTCGTTTCGTGTTGTAATACGTTATATAGTTTTCGAGTTCCAATTTAAAATGCTCAACACTTTCGAACTCCTTTAAATAAAGGAATTCCGATTTCAATATCCCAAAGAAATTCTCCATTACCGAGTTGTCATAACAGTTGCCTTTACGTGACATACTTTGCACAATGCCTTTTGATGCAAGTGCGTGACGGTATTGCTTCATTTGATAATGCCAGCCTTGATCGGAATGCATCAGTAATTGGCGTTCCTCTGGTAACTTCTCTAATGCTTTCTCCAACATTTCTGAAACAAGTGAATACGTTGGTCGATAACCAATTGTGTAAGTAATAATCTCTCCGTTAAATAAGTCTAGAACAGGAGATAAATAGAGTTTTTCACCAAACAATTTAAACTCTGAAATATCTGTTACCCACTTTTCATTAGGGGCTTCAGCTGTAAAATTTCGGTCTAAAATATTCGGTGCGATTTTACCGACTGTCCCTTTATATGATTTATACTTTTTCATTCTGACTACGCATTTTAAATTAAGTGTTTTCATGATACGTTGTACCTTCTTATGATTCACTCTTCGTCCACGATTTGCGAGTTCATCACGAACGCGACGGTATCCGTAACGGCCTTCATGTTCGTTATAGATGGATTGAATTTCGGCCTTTAAGTCGGTATCTGGATCTGGACGATTCAGTTTCTTCACTAAGTCATAATAGGTACTACGTGGAATCTGTGCGAATGCGACAAGTGCCTTCACCGAGTATTTATGCCTTAATTCATAGATGACCTTTACTTTGTCTTCTTTGGTGATGTGTCCTTGGCTTGAACTAAGGCGTTCAACTTTTTTAAATACTCGTTTTCCATTTCAAGCTGCTTGATACGAGCTTGAAGCGCTTCTGGTGAGCCTTCTACTGGTGTTTGTTTTGGTTGTTTATTGGTTTCTTTTTTCATGGATGGACGCCCCTTTTTCTTTGATTGAAGGGCATCGAATCCTTTCGTTTCAAACTGTTTTCGCCAATGAATAATGGACGATGGAGCTGCTATACCAAAGATAGCCGCTGTTTCTATTAAGGACGTACCGTGTTCAATCATGAAGTTTAGTACGTCTAGTTTAAACTGTGCTGTGTAGTTTGTATACGATTTTATAAACGCCTTTACACCGTTATATTCATATTGCTTAGCCCAATTAAGAATTGCCTTATGATCTGTCCCAATCGATTTAGCAATTTCATGTGAACTTTCTTTGCCTTCTAAGTATCGTAAAGCTGCTTGTAATTTTTCCTCTGCACTATATTTAGCCATAAAAAAAATGCACCTCCAATTGTTAGATGTGTCTAACAATTGGGGTGCAGTTCA
>NZ_JAVGCX010000043.1:0-1396 GCF_052928325.1 Lysinibacillus sp. BSL11
GGCTGTTAGTATAAAAAATGGACACGAACTTAAGAGAGACTTATGATGAAGGAACAAAAAGGACGTGTCGAAAATGGAAAAGCAAACAAGAAAAAGATTATCGCAAGAAACCAAAGATTATATTGTGAAAATGATTCTAGAAGACGGTATCAAAATTCGTGAAATGGCACGGAAATTTGAAATTGGTGAATCCACTATTCAACGATGGTTAAAGGCTGTTCGTGACGAAAAAAAACAGGAAGCAACTGGCTCAAAATTTATTACCACAAAAGAACATGAAAAAATGCAAGCCCAATATGAAAAAGAGCTGCGTGCGTTAAAGGAAGAGAACGCCATATTAAAAAAGGCGATGCACATCTTCGCGAAAAACCCCGAGTAATTTATGCATTTATTCAAGATCACGGAGAGGAGTTCTCCATTGCGAAGATGTGCAACGTGTTAAAGGTATCCAAAAGCGGTTATTATGCTTGGTTGAAGCGAGCAAAAGCGCCGTTGACAGAAAAGCAAAGGCAAGACAAAGTGCTGGCTCAAACAATTTTCCAAGCTTTTGTGAAGAATCTCGGTGTATATGGGAGTCCTCGCATTCATGCAGAATTACAAGCCCGTCAGTATCACGTTTCACAAAAGAAGGTCGCGAATATGATGCGAGAATTAGGGCTTAAAGCAACACCACCGAAAGTAAAATTTACAAAGAAGAAGCAGGCGACACCGCACGCTTCTTACGAAAATATAGTGGCAAGCCAGTTTAAGGTTGGTCAAATAAATCAAGTATGGGTCGCAGATATTACGTATATTCGAACAGAAGAAGGCTGGTTGTATTTGGCGACATTAATGGATATCGGCTCACGAAAAATCGTGGGTTGGGCCATGGCGGATCATATGGAAACTTCATTGATTAAAGAAGCGTTAAAGCATGCGTTAAGTGTTCGTAAACCAGCAAAAGGTTGGATTCATCATTCAGATCAAGGTTCACAGTACACGAGTCAAGACTATACCCAGTTACTGGAGAAGGAAGCTGCTCAAATTAGTATGAGTCACAAAGGCAGACCTGGCGATAATGCGTGCATGGAAGCGTTTCATTCGACCATCAAAAAAGAGTGTATTTACCGACAGTCAATCGAGACAATTCAAGAGGGAAAAAAGTTGGTAGAACACTATATTGTGTACTTTTATAACGAGCGAAGAAGACACTCTAGCTTAGGCTATCTGTCGCCGAACCAATATGAGAGACAGCTGCTTCAAACAACAGCATAAACGCTCTCTTAAAACTTCTCACAAGGTCTTTCATGGGGAATGGTTACGCTAGAAACCATTCTCCATGAAAGAGCAGAGCAACCGAAGGGCGGTAGCCAAAAACCTCTCTTATTTTAGTGTCCGTTTTATTGACAGAAGTACC
>NZ_JAVGCX010000044.1:0-1296 GCF_052928325.1 Lysinibacillus sp. BSL11
GTTGTGTTAATCAGTCACTTCGATACCGTGCATACGGAGGAATATGGTGAACTAGAGCCGTTAGCCTTTTATCCAGAAGAACTAACGAAAAAGCTAATGGAACCTAAATACTTAAAAGATTTACCAGAGGCAGCTCGCATTGATTTGGCATCTGGGAATTATTTATTTGGTCGCGGCACAATGGATATGAAAATGGGTCTTGTCTTACACATGCAGTTGATCGAAAAGGCAAGCTTATAGCAATGGCCGATTAATTTGATTTTAACAACGGTCCCTGATGAGGAAGTCAACTCTGCTGGTATGAGAGCGGCTGTTGTGGAACTGGTGAGACTGCGGGAACAGCATGGTTTAACTTATAAATTATTTTTAAATAGTGAGCCATCGTTTTCACAAGGGCCTTCGGATACGAATGAATATATTTATTCAGGTACAATTGGTAAAATCATGCCTGCTGCTTTGTTCTACGGAAAAGAGACACATGTCGGTGAGCCATTAAAAGGGATGACAGCTACCTTTATCGCTTCCTATATGACACAGCATATGGAGTGGAATCCCCTTTTCCGTGAAACAGATTTAGGTGAAAGCACACCACTACCCGTTTCTCTACAATTAAAAGATTTAAAAATGGAGTATTCTACACAAACACCATACCGTGCAGCGGCACTTTACAATGTCTTTTTGTTAAAACGGACAGCGGCTGAGGTAATGGCTATTTTTGAGGAAGTTGCGTTACAGGCAATGGCTGCTTGCAATGCGCACTATCAGGACATTTGTACACGAGAAAATGTTCAGGGTGTGGGCAAGGTAAAGGTCTTACGCTACGAGGCATTATTGGAGCATGCGATTGATAAGTTAGGAGCTGAGGAAGTACAAGCGATTAAGCTGCAGGTTCAGCAGCATCCTGCATGGGATGATCGTGAAAAATCGATTCGTATTGTGGATCAGCTCATGATTCGCTGTCAGGAATTAGCACCTGCCACAGTCCTGTTATATGCGCCACCTTACTATCCAGCCATTAATTCATCCAACCATCCATTAGTGAAACAGTCGATTGAATTAATGAAGCAAACAGCTCAAACATTTGATATTGAGGTGGAGCAGATCCACTACTTTAACGGAATTTGTGATTTAAGCTATGTCAACTATTCAGATGCATCTAATGAGTGGCTAGCATTTGAGCGGAACACACCCGTATGGGGCGATACGTATCATATTCCATTCAAAGAGATGGCGGCATTACAAGGTCCTGTCTTAAATGTCGGCCCATTTGGTAAGGATGCCCATCAAAAAACAGAG
>NZ_JAVGCX010000045.1:0-1149 GCF_052928325.1 Lysinibacillus sp. BSL11
CTTTCCGCGGGCGGGGTCGAGCTGCTTCCCTCGCTTCGCTCAGTCCAGGATCTCGACTTTCCCGCTTTTCCCGCAGGAGTCGCCACCCTTCGTTCCAATCAACTTCTACATAAAGAATTCCTTATTCATCTATTGATAAAAAGTACACTTTCGAGGTGATTAACCATGATGACGAAACATCAAATCAATGAACGTGAACAATTAGAAATGTTAACGATTGATCAATTAGTTCCCCAAGATCATTTAGTACGAAAACTAGAGGCGGCTATTGATTTTTCATTTATCTATCCTTTAGTAGAAAACCTCTACTCTGCTAAAGGACGCCCTAGTATTGATCCTGTTGTTCTCTTTAAAATGACGTTTATTCAGTACGTTTTTGGTATCCGGTCCATGCGTCAAACCATCAAAGAAATTGAAACCAATATGGCGTATCGTTGGTTTTTAGGATTTGGCTTCCATACAGAAGTTCCGCATTTCTCTACCTTTGGTAAAAATTATGTCCGTCGCTTTCAAGACACCGATATATTTGAGCAGATATTTTATCGTATATTAAAAGAGATTATGCATCAAGGACTCCTCCATGCAGACCATTTATTTATCGATTCTACGCATGTGAAAGCGAGTGCGAACAAACGAAAGTATGATAAAAAAGTTGTGCGAAAAGAAACACGGGCTTATGAAGAGAAACTTCAATTAGAGTTAAATATTGATCGTGAGGAACACGGAAAAAAGCCCTTTTCCCCGGAGAAATTTGAAAAAGAAGAATGGAAAGAAATAAAGGAAAGCACGACAGATCCTGAAAGTGGATATTACGTGAAGGATGAACGTACAAAACAGTTTGCTTATTCTTTTCATGCAGCGACAGATGAAAAGGGCTTTGTCTTGGGTGCCATTGTGACTCCGGGAAATGTGCACGATAGTCATGTATTACAGCCACTTGTGGAAAGAGTCATTGAAAACGTTCAAAAACCATTAGCTGTTGCGGCTGATGCAGCCTATAAAACACCCGCAATTACAAACTTTTTATTAGAGAATCAAATGTTGCCTGTTCTTCCTTATACACGTCCTAAAACGAGAGATGGATTCTTCCGAAAGCATGAGTATATATATGATGAGCACTATAATTGTTATCTTTGTCCACAAGGACAG